>DAORDI010000021.1:0-34720 GCA_035345895.1 Leptospiraceae bacterium | reverse complement strand
GAAAGCGGCAAGCTGAAATTTCTGAAAAAGAGCTTCACTGAACCGATCAGCAGACAGCACAGTCTAATAAAAGGAACCTGAAAAGACTTGACTGATTCTATTTTCTGATTTCCATTGCCATACTGCAATGATTTACTGTTATCCGAGGGGCTGCCATGAAAAAACTGCTTTCAATTACTCTGCTTTTGTGTCTTCTGGTCGGCACGGATTCTGTCCGCGCTGAGAAAAAAGGAAAACGATCCATGAAGGAAAATTTCACGAATTCCGCCTATGAATCTGACTGGAAAGCAGTTCAGGAAGAAGAAGGGAAAGGACTGCCTAAGTCTGCACTTAAGCTGATAGACAAAATAAAGCAGAAGGCGAAGGAAGAGAACAATCCGCCTCAGTACATAAAGGCAATGATTTTCCGTCTCAAGAACCTTTCGCAGGTGGAGGAAGAAGAATTCATCAAGGCAATCAATTCGACTAAAATAGAAGCATTGACTGCAGAAGAACCCACCGCGTCCTTTCTCCACTCCATGCTCGCAGAAATGTACTGGAGATACTATGAACTGAACAGATACCGCTTCCTGAACAGATCAAAGACAGTCAATATCAAGCTGGATGATATCAGAACCTGGGATCTTTCAAAAATTGCAGCCGAATGCATAAAGGAATATGAAGCATCTCTCAAAACAAAGGAAGACACTGAAAAAGTATCATTGAACCTTTTTAAGGAAATCATTTACAATGGGTCAAACAATAATGACCTGAGTCCCACGCTTTATGATTTTCTTCTGCACAGGGCTCTGAATTTCTACAGAAACTCAGAATCATCTCTGCCTGTTCCAAAAGATGAATTCAGAATAGACAGAAAGACAATTTCTGAAGCAGGGAGCAGGAAAAGAAATCTGAACCAGATGCTGTATTTTGCTGAAAAAGAAAAATTCGTGCAGATGGAGATAATAACTGCACATAGGGAATCATTTGACTACAGGGCAGCAAAACTTTACCAGGAACTGCTGAAATTCAGAATGAGCAGGCTGAACAGCCCTGCAGAAGGAGAAGACAGTGCAACTTCCCTTATGCTTGCCGACCTGGAAAGGCTCCATTTTGTGTATCTGAAAACAAACGATCCTTCCAAAGAATCCGATTATCTGGCAGCTCTCGAAAAACTCTCCGCAATATCCGACAAATCTGCAGGACTTGCATCTCACAAAATTGCAGAATACTATATGAATCAGGGAAGGAATTTCAATCCGAACTTTCCGGAAAAATGGAAATGGGCAAACAGAACTGCGGATCAGATCTGCGACAAGGTGATTGCGTCCTATCCGAATTCGTACGGTGCACAGAACTGCAGTTCACTGAAAGAACAGCTGAGAGTAAAGGAACTTTCAGTCTCAATGGAAGGATCTGTGGTGTCTGAAAAACCCTTCCCTGCGGAAATCAGATACAGGAATATGGAAAAGGTATACTGGCGTATATACAAAACATCTGAAAAGGATATAACATCTGTCAGGGAAGAATACGAAGCAAACAATAAAAAAAGCATATATAAAGATTACAACCGTATGCTGATTGATTATTTCAGAAAGAAAAAGGCAGATTATGAACTGACGGACAGCCTCCCAAATGACGGAGACAGACATATTCATAAAACGGAAACAAAGCTCCCTTCTCTTCCGACCGGAGAATACCTGGTCATTGCATGTTCCAGTCCGGATGCAAACTATGAAAAAAATGCCGTATATGCAAGCCAGGTAAAATCTACAAGACTGTCATATATTCACAGGGACGGAAAGGACTATAAAGAGTTTTATATTCTAGACAGGGAAACAGGAGAACCTTTAGAAGGCGTCAAAGCATCTCTGGTTTACTGGGACTACAGTTCTCTTCGAGGCAAATATGTGCAGGAAAAAGGAGATTCCTACAAGTCAGACAAAAACGGTTATCTGGAAATTCCCCTGCATGAAAAAAACTACAGACAGTATTTTATAAAACTGAAGAAGGAAAATGATGAACTGGAGATTGACAACGACAATCCGTTTTCCTATTACAGCTACCCTGCTCTTTTCTATAAAACGCAGAAATATAATTATTCTCCTTCAGCACAGACAAGAACATTTTTCTTTACAGACAGAGCGATCTACAGACCCGGACAGACTCTTCACTTCAAGGGACTTCTTGTCCAGACAAATAATGAAAAGTCTGAAATTGTAAAGAATACAGAAGTATATGTTCAGCTGATGAATGCAAATTATCAGAAGGCAGGGGAACTCCGTTTGAAGACAAATGAATACGGGTCCTACAGCGGAACATTCATCCTTCCCAACGACGGCCTGAACGGACAGTTTCACATTCAGGAGACTAGGTACGGCGGATCACAGCATTTTTCAGTAGAAGATTATAAAAGACCGAAATTTGAAGTCAAGATCGAAACACCCAAGGACAGTTTCCGTCTAGGAAGCAAAATTACAGTCAAGGGAAAGGCACAGAGTTATGCCGGTGCAAATATTGACGGTGCAAAAGTTCAGTTCCGTGTGGTGCGTGAAGCCAGATTCACCTACTGGTGGAGATGGTGGATTCCTGCCCCAAGTTCACCTCAGGCAGAAATAGTGCACGGCGAACTTCAGACGGATGAGAAGGGGGAATTCAAAATAGAATTTGATGCTGTTCCTGATCTGAGCATATCCAAAGAAACTGACCCTGTTTTCGATTTCAGAATCACTGCCGATGTAACCGACATAAACGGAGAAACAAGAACCGGCACGGACAGAGTGACTGCAGGCTATTCAGCACTTCGTCTTGGAACAAATATTCCTGACTCAATTGCAAAAGATGCAAAACCTCAGTGGAAACTGGAAACAGTCAATCTTTCCGGAGTATTCACTGGAGCAAAAGGGAAACTGGGACTTTATAAATTAAGCGGACCGACATCTCCGGTTCTGGACAGAAAATGGGAAGCACCCGATACATTCATATACACAAAGGAGGAATGGAAAAAACATTTTCCTGAACTTCCTTACGGAACAGAGCACTTGGTGCCGAACTGGCCGGTAGAAAGCAGGATCACAGAAGACAGCTTTGATACGTCCAAATCACAGGAACTCAAGCTGGAAAATCTGGAACCGGGTCATTATAAACTTGAGCTTGCAGCCAAGGACAGCTTCGGAGAAGAGGTGAAAACTCAGAAATTCTTCCAGGTATTTGAACCTTCGTATGGAAAGATTCCTTCTCCCTCATTCCGATTTTTTCAGACAGTAAAAAGTCAGGCAGAACCGGGCGAGAAAGTAAAATTCATTACAGGCTCAAGTGCTGACATTAAAGCACTTTATGAAATTGAGCATAAAGGAGAAATCATTCACAGTGAGTGGGTGGATCACGGAAAGATCAGGAAAGACAAGAACTCCGACCAGATCCCTTACGAAATTGCCGTCAAGGAAGAATACAGAGGAAACTTCGCCATTCACTATACCTATGTAAGAAGCAACAGGCTTTTTACAAGAAGCGAGACATTCATTGTTCCTTATACGAACAAAAAGCTGGATATCAGTTTTGAAACATTCCGCGACAAACTTCTTCCAGGACAGGAAGAAGAATGGAGACTGAAAATCAAGACCGGACTGGGCGAAAAGGCGGCGGCAGAAATGCTTGCGACTCTTTATGATGCATCGCTCGATTCATTCCGTCCGAACAGTTTCAATTTCAGTCTGTACAATTCAATGTATGCATCAAAACACTGGCAGAGCATAAAGGCTTTCGACAATGCATTAAGCCATTTCCTTGCAGACAATTGGAACAGTTACACCGGCAGTGCATATCTGCACTACCCATCCTTGAACTGGTTCGGGTATAATTTTAATTTTTATTATCATTATCCATACAGAAGACAAAGGTCCAGGAACGGAGAGATACACCCACCTTCTCCTTCGGCTGAAGCTCCGTCCATGGCCAGGGAAGAAAAGGCCATGGAGATGGACGATGCCCCGGCAGACATGAAAAAAGAAGCAGCAAAGCCGGTTTCCACAGCGGCACCGGCAGGAGCAAAAATGGATGCTCGTGATAAAAACGTTGACAGACTGATAGGCGGAGAAGGCAAAATTGATAATCTGAATGCCCAAGAAGAAAAAATACAGGTCAGAAGCAATTTCAGTGAGACTGCATTTTTCTATCCGCATCTCCGTACAAATGAAGAAGGAGAACTTGTCATTGCATTCAAGATTCCTGAAAGTCTCACAAAATGGAAAATGCTGGGATTTGCACACACTGAAGATCTGAAGTTCGGTATGACGGAAAATACTCTGATTACACAGAAGGATCTGATGGTTGTCCCGAATGCCCCAAGATTCTTCAGAGAAGGAGACACGATCAACTTCGGTGTGAAAATAAACAACCTTTCTGAAAAAGATCTCACAGGAAATGCAGAGCTCCGTCTGTTCGATGCAGTCACAATGAAACCGATAGACAGTCTTTTCAGAAATACAGGACCAAACAAGCCTGGATCAGGAAACAGCACAATTCCTGCAGGAGCATTCAGTTCCAAAAAAGGACAGAGTGATTCAATAGAATGGACTCTGAAAATCCCTGAAGGGATAGGCGCAATTGCTTACCGAATTACTGCAAAAGCAGGAAAGTTCTCCGATGGAGAAGAGATGACTGTTCCTGTCCTTACAAACAGAATGCTTGTCACTGAAAGTATGCCTCTCCCTATTCGCGGAAAGACAACTAAGACATTTACAATGGACAAACTTCTGAACTCCCCTGCTCCGGGAAATTACGGAAAAAACGATACTCTCAGACATCACAGAGTCACTCTTGAATTTACTTCCAATCCGGCCTGGTATGCAGTACAGGCTCTTCCTTATCTTATGGAATATCCTTACGAATGCATTGAGCAGACATTCAGCAGATACTATGCGAACAGTCTGTCATCGCACATAGTAAATTCGACTCCAAAGATCAGGGAAGTATTTGAAGCGTGGAAGTCCGTCCCGGACAGTGAGAAAGGAGCACTTGCATCCAACCTGGAAAAAAATCAGGAACTCAAATCACTTCTTCTCGAAGAAACACCCTGGGTCAGAGATGCAGTCGGCGAAAGCGAGAGAAAGAAACGGATTGGACTTCTGTTCGATCTGAACAAGATGGCAAGTGAACTTGGCAGAGCATATAAAAAGATCAAGGAACAGCAGCTGTCTGACGGACCATGGAGCTGGTTCAAGGGAATGGGACCTGACAGATACATAACACAGCATATAGTCACTGGACTTGGACATCTCGATCATCTGGGTGTAAAAAAACTCAGCGAAACAAGTGATGGACAGGATATGATCAAAAGAGCTGTCGGATATCTGGACAGGGAAATCAAAAAGGATTATGATGAACTGAAAAGACTTGCCGGTCTGAAAAAAATTAATCTGGACGACAATCATCTCGGTTATCTGCAGATCCATTATCTGTATTCCAGAAGTTATTTCCTGAATCTGGAAATACCCAAGGATACCAAACCGGCACTTGACTATTATATGGGTCAGGCAAAAAAATACTGGCATAACAACAGGAGATATATGCAGGGGATGATAGCTCTCGGACTTCACAGATTCAAGGACAAGACTGCTCCTGAAGCGATTCTTGCTTCTCTCAGAGAAAATTCCATCGAGTCGGAAGAAATGGGCATCTACTGGAAGGAAGGATGGGGATATTTCTGGTATGAAATGCCGATCGAATCTCAGAGTCTTCTCATTGAAGCATTCAGTGAAATTGCAAATGATGAGAAATTTGTAGATGGAATGAGAACCTGGCTTCTGAAACAGAAACAGACAAACGACTGGAAGACAACCAAGGCTACAAGTGAGGCGATTTATGCTCTTCTCCTGAAAGGTGAAGACTGGCTGACAACGGAGAATCAGGCTGAGATTACAATGGGTTCTATGAAGATTGATGATGCAGCACTCAAGTCAGTAAAGACAGAGGCCGGAACAGGTTACTTTAAGCTTTCTTATGGACCGGACAAAATTCTTCCTGAGATGGGCAGAGTTACTGTGACAAGAAAGAAATCCGGAGTCAGCTGGGGAGCTCTATACTGGCAGTATTTTGAAAATCTGGACAAGATCACTGAAGCTGAAACTCCGCTCAAACTGAAGAAGCAGCTTTTTCTTGTGAAAAATTCTCCGACTGGCAAGGTCATTACACCAATACAAAATAATGAAAAAGTCATTGTGGGGGATCTGGTCAGAGTGAGAATAGAACTTCGCACAGACAGAACAATGGAATATGTCCACATGAAAGATATGCGAGCGTCCTCCCTTGAACCGGTAAATGTATTCTCTCAGTACAAATATCAGGACGGGCTGGGATACTATGAAAGCACGAGAGATGCCGCTACCAACTTCTTTTTCGGTCAACTTTCCAAAGGAACCTATGTATTCGAGTATGACCTTAGAGTGACTCATAAAGGAGAATTCTCCAATGGAATCACAACAATTCAGTGTATGTATGCGCCGGAATTCACCAGTCATTCAGAGGGAGTCCGAATCAAGGTGGAATAAAAAATTCGTATAAACACTGATATTCAGATCAAATACAGTTCAATGGGACTGTGTAAAAGCAGGTTACCGAGTGATTTTCACCGCCCACCTCGACCTGTGGTGAGCCGAGTCGAATCCATACGAAAAACCCTGAAAAGGGTTTTTCATCCCTCGACACGCTTCGCTGCTCGGCACATCGCTTGGTGACCGGCGGTGAAAATTGTATTGAGGTATGCTTTTACACAACCTCAACCTTTCTTAAAGTCCTGACGCACAGATTCAATAACAGGGCAGAATTTCTGAGATCAAGAATATCCTGCCTGCCCGCAGAACGGATCTGAAAATGTATAGACAGATATTAAAGGGAATTCCAGCCCTTCACGAAGCATTCTTCGGAATATGGAAAAACAATAGACTTTAAAAGGACCATCCCTTTCATCAAGATTATGTAATGAAAAGTATCTGTTGACAGCAGACTGCCTGCAGGTTTCAAAGCAGATAATGAATCTTTCAAAACGTTATCCGTTGATATTATTCCTCTCCATTGTCTATGGATGCACTTCTCTTCCTGAAACAGAGTGGAAACTGCCTGAAAAAAAGGTGGGAGATGATCCAAAACTGCTGCAGGAATTAATAACATTCCGAAACAGGGAAGCTGAAAAACTTTATTCTGAAGCAGAAACAAATCCGCAGAAAAGCAGGAAGGAAAAATCTGCAATTCTGAAAAAGGCGTTCGGTTCAGATCCGTCAAACATACTGATCTGGATTTCTCTAGGAAGGGAATCTGGAGACATCCAGCTTCTGGAAAAGGCAAAAGACATTCTGAACAGGAAAAATCTGAAGAATAATTCAGTCTATGCAAAGCTTTTATGCGCATTTGGAGCAAGCTATTCCATTGAAGCGGAAAGTCATCATAATAGCGAAATTTATTATCTAAAGGCAGAGGAATTTTTCGACAAGGCCGCCGCTTTGGCCGAAAAGCTGAATGAGAAAGAAGTCCTCGCTGAAACGTTTCATTTTCTTGCTTTGAATTTCAGAAACTATATGCAGGCATATCTTCCAAACCGGACAATCAGTGAAAGACTGCCAAAGCTGAAAAAAGCAGTTGAATCACTGGAAAAGGAATATTATCTTCTTCAGAAAACAGAACTGTCCTCTGTACCGCAGTTCAACAGGAAAAGATCCGAAAACCTTCTGGAGCTTGCTCTTGTTTACCGTGACAGATGGATTTATGAAACTGGGAAACCGGAAGAAAATATTGAAGATTACAAAACCGGAAATCTCAAAACCGTATTGAACGATTACAAAGATCATAAAATATCCCAGATGGCCGCTGAAAGGGCATATGCATATGCAAAAGAGAATAATTTTTATGATATTGCAATGTCTTGCCTGGAAATTATTGCCGATTCCTGGTATATAACTGATACTGTGGAAGAAAAAAACCATACTCTGCCGAAAGGCAGAAGCATAGGTCTGACTATCGCAAATTTTCAACTGAACCCAAAACACACTGACAGAGAAAAAGCTGCTGACTGCTATCTTAAGGCAGCGGATCTGGCCGAAAAAAACGGGCTGATAAAAAAATCCATACAATACAGACATCAGGCTGCAATGATTTATTCAGAAGATATGAATCAGCAGGAAAGAAAGAAAATTTTCACTGAAAACATCAACAAACTCGAAGATATTTACAGACAGTCCCCTTCTTCAGAAGCATTGAATCAGATTTATATGATTAAGACAGAAATGGGCATCAGCTATGTGGAAAAGTTCGAAAAAGAAGAGGAAATACTGAAGTATTACAGTTCAGTAATAAACGACAAAAGATTTACTTTTCATTTTTTTCTGAACAATCATTATCATATGCAAATTTATAATAATCCGAGAAGAAGACTCGCAGAATTGTATGCGGAAAAAGGAAAATACTGTGAGGCATTAAAATGGCAGACGGAATATGCATCATTTCTGCTGATGTTCGATCCTGAAGACATTAGGGCAGATTTGGAGCTGAAGGAATACCAGACAAAATGCAGTCCATAAAAAAAGTTTGCCAGTAAGAGAGACTCAAGAGCCTGTCTGTTTTATGCCTATTTTTCTTCTCATAGCACTGATGTCGATGAATCTCTCCTGCTCAAGCCTTTCCAGGGAGACCAGAATGGTGGTGCACGGAGCATCATACTGCCTCTCTTCCAAGATACATTTTGAAGGGACAGCAGCTGATCAAAAAACTGCACAGGATTTTATGAATGATCCGGAACTGAACAGGAGATTTTCCAAAAAATCCCTTCGCCTGGCACTTGCCTATAATATTTCCGACGAACTGAAAATCTTCACAAAGCTGGAAAAAAGTGCAAGGGCTGCAAAGGTGCCAAATCCGGAATTCATCAGAGTGGAAAGCGCAATTTACAGAAGAATTCAGCTGATGACAATGGATATCAATGCAGTCACATCGGAATTCGGATGTTATGTGGACAGATTCAGTGAGATCATCGCACAGATGAAACAGCTTGAAGATGATATAGTATCAAACAATACTTTATATGCGATACTTTCAGGTGCAGTCTTCTCTTTTTTTGACGGATTGAGCGTTTACAATAATCGGCAGGATCAGATCATCATTATTACAGGCGCAATGGTAGTGACTTATTTCAGTTATAAAGCCTTCAGACCTGAAGTTACAATTGAATTCAAGCCAAAATCATCCAATCTGAAAGATATCTGGTTTAAGCCGGAAAAATCCTCCAACTTCTCCACTGCCCTATGGATGATTATGACTGAGAATCTGATTGAAGATGACACTCCAATCAGAGAAAGACTTATCACACGATGGATAGAAAATGGGTTTCTGGGAAAAGAGGATAAGGAAGACAGAGATTTTCATATCAATTTATTCTTCGGGACAGGAGGCATCAGTGATATCACTCATATTACCAACAGGAGAGAAATGAACAGTGAAGTGAAGACTATGATTCTTCTTCTTTCTCAGGATATTAACAGTTTTTTAATCGAAGTTGTCGCCGGCCACATTCAGAATACTGAATGAAATCCACGGTGAATCGGTGCTCAAAAAGATTGCTTTTTTTCCGCACTGAACATAATAAGCAGTAGTGCGCTGTGACGGCAGCAAGGTCGGGACAAAATGGAAACTGAAAAATTTCTGGAAGCAGTCATCAAAGACTCACCGTTTGCCTGGTGGGAATGGGATATCATAAAAAACTCATTAAAAATCAACTCTCTGAAAGCATCAATGATCGGATATGATCCTAAAGATTTTGAAAATAAAGGTTATCAAGCATTTACCAGCCTTCTTCATCCCGATGATTTGGAAAAAACGATGAATTCGATGAGAATCGTTCTTCAGAAAAAAACAGATCTTTACCAGACCGATTATCGAATTAAATCTGCTTCAGGAATCTATCACCTTTATATGGACAGGGGCTTTGTAATAGAAAAGGACAAGGAAGGCAATCCCCAAAAAATAAGGGGCATCGTCATTGATCTGGGAAAAGAAAATGAAATTACCGGCAGCATCGAAAATCTGAAGGAAATTTTAGTTCAGTCCATTGCCAATTATAAAACCTCGCATAACTCATTCATTACCGTCTGTTCAAACTGTCTGAGAGTAAAAAAGGACACACTGAACTGGGTGACAATCAGCAATGAATTAAAGAATCTCATAGGACAGGTTATTTCACACGGAGTCTGTCCTGACTGCATAAAAAAATTATACCCGGATCAGTATGAAATGATCATAAAAAAAATACTGGATTCAGAAAAGAATAAAACTTAAGATTAATTCTGTTTTTCCTTAAAAAGAAGACCGTACACTTTGTAAAAGGGAACCCAGAATATTCTGAAAATATCAGTGTAGTCTGAAGAATTTGTCATTTTAGGGAGACCATACCTCAACTCTTCTTTTCTTTCCGGAATATACAGTGATTTCCCAAAAAAATCCCAAAATGCAAAAGTCACTCCAAAATTACTGTGCGCATGTTCTGACTTACTGCTGTGATGAATCTGGTGCTGCGCCGGACTTAAGACGATCCTGGAAAGCCAGGCTGGAAACGAAATCCAGACCTGAGAGTGCCTGAGATTACTGTACAGATGAAATAGAAAAATTCCAAAATTTACTCCGAGGAAACTGAACATTGACACTCCCGGATATACATATATGAAAACTCCTGATACAATTCCTGAAAACAGACCTGCCGCTGAATTCAGAAGGATGCTTTCCACTGGGTGCACCCTGTAAACCGTAATCGGGTTCAGGGATTCAGCAGAATGATGAAATTTATGAAATTCCCAGAGAATCGGATAAGCATGAAGCCATCTGTGAACAGTGTATTTTCCATAATCATAAGCAAGCAGGAATATCACAGTATATATAAAATTGACTGCCAAGTTCGGATTCAGTTTCGGCCCTGAACCGAAAAAAAAGAACATTGAGCGGTATATAAATACGGAAACAGCGGCAGTATTCAGGACAAACCAGGAAAAAAATACAGCAAACAGAATCGATTCAATAAAGTAGTATTTAAAGTCTGTCTGAGACGACACTGTTTTCCAGTGAGAAAAATCCAGTATCTCTCTGAATGATTTCTTCCAGGAAAAATTTTCGCTCAAAAAATTCTGATACAGAACAGCCGCTCCACCGATCAAAGCAGCCGACAGAAGATAGACCCAATACAGCCTTCCGGTTGTTTCAATGAAATATCGGAAGGGAATCAGAACGGTCTCAAGAAGCCTATTGAAAAACAGATTCATCTCAGCCTGAATACTTTTTCAGAACAATCTCAGGATGAAAATACAATGACTACCTTGATTCATTATTTAATGCAGAACTGATGAATGAATCACAGACAGAATTCCCGGATTCAAAAGCAAATATTAACCGCGGATTTTCCGATTTCAGCTCAGATGGAAGAAAACTGATCTTCAGTTTCTCTGATCCCTTGTCTTTCATGCAGGTAATTTCTTCCGTTTCTTTCGACTCTGATCTTGGATACATATATTTTTTCAGCAGGAATTCTCCCTTGGGCTGTCTCCAGCTGATGAATTCTGCATTCGGATCATCCAGTTTTCCTGCATAATCTTTTTTCTGTGCACCGAACTTAGGACTTCTTCTGATAATTTCAAGCATTATCCAGTAATGAACGTTTTCTCCTGTATCCAGAGAATACTCCATCATTCCTGTATCCGGATTGTAGCCCCCCTTTGGAATATCCTTCAATACTGATTTCACTACACCAGGTCCAAATTCATTGTTCCAAAGCAGTTCACCGTATCTTCCGTTTATCTGCTTAATATACTCTTTCAGACCCGGACCTCCCTCCAGAAGGTAAGGACCGTTCTCTTTCGTGATTACAGAAAATTCCCCGCCTGCAATCTTCAGCTTCAAAGCAAACTTATCTCCGTCTGCAAATGCAGAGACTGATTCGAGGGCTGTTTCTTCTGTCCCCAGAGAAGCACCAGAAGAATCCAGCTTGTCGGCAGAAATCTTCACTCCCTTCAGAGGCTCTATGCTGACCTTCCAGTTCACAAGAAACTCAGATCCTTCCGTATTCTCCCCCAGATCCTTTGCTTTTTTCAGAACAGCAGAAACATCGGAAGCGGAAGTAATGTATCCGTTTCCCCCCTGCGGTGCCAGAACTGCATCTCTAAGAATTTCTGCAAAAATTTTCTCAGAAAGGTAAGGCGTCTTCGACAGTTTATTGAACTGTTCAGCCAGACTTTTATAGCTCTGTGCCCTCATAGGAAACCCTGAAACTGCGGATTTTTCCAGCTTCTCATAAGTTGATCTGATTTTTTCCAGCACCTCCCCTTCCAGACCTGTGATCCTTGCAGAAGATCCAGATTTCTTTGAAGACAATACTGCATATTTTTTTATAATGGTATCTGTACGGACTTTATCCTCTGACTCAGGATTTTCCTTTGCAAGTTTTTCTACAATAAGGAGTTCACCAAGTATTTGAGTCTTATAATCCGTGCTCTCTATCATCGCAATTGCAGTGAGCATGGAATTTTTGGAAAGCTTGACTTCTGTGACCCGGCCAGGATTTGCAAACCAGTCGCGGGTAGATATAAAGTATTCCTCTTCCTCAGGATTGACGAGCATAAAGCCTTCCCTGATTCCGGAACCTTTTGAAATCATTTCTTCCAGCTGTTCCAGTCTGTAGAATCCGGATGTTCCTGAAACATAGACTGAATCTTTGCCGCATACAGCTGCAGATTTCTCCGGACATTTCAGTTCATAATAGACTGCATTTGTTTTTTTGACCAGAACCTCTGCTGTCACTTCCGGATTGTCCGACTCTGAAATGTCCAGATCCTTCTTAGGATTTTTTATATCCTTATATGCCGGAAGCTTGGCTCCTTTCTTTATGAAAAATATTGTCTTTGGTTTTTCAAACTTGGTCACTTTTGTTCCGGAACAGCCGATGAAAACGGTCAGCAATACGGCCGAAAATATTATAATAAATCTGGTCATAGTCAAATGCTCCACTTGCTTATGGTTTCTGTGAACTCTAAATTTCACAGCAGTCTATTGACCAGTTCACAGGAAAAGTCGAAGAATGAAAAGAAGGTTTTTACTATATGAATAAATATATTTCAGAATCCGGATCTTTTCTGTTTGTTTCAGCGAGAACTCAAATTCAATCAAGATTGGCAATCTGAGAATTAAAAAATGAATTTTTCAGTTGGCAGGAGTATCGAGTTCGAGGTAAAAAATGCAGCACCGATGATTCTCTTTTTTAGAATCGCAAAATGATCTGATGATTCAAATCACTGAAAAGGCTGTACTGAAATAGTACAGCCTTTTCAGTCAGAGCGAAAAAACTTCTCTTAAAGAGGTTTTTTCTTTATGACAAGCTTTCTTTCTATCTCGAAGATTTTTTCAGGAATTTTCTCTTTTCCAAGTTTCTTTTTGTCATTTTCCTTGATAAAAAGATCATCTCCGAATTTTTCATAAGCTTCTGCTGCTTTGATATTTTTTACTCCGATCAGCTGAAGATGCACCTCTCCTGCAGGAATTCCATATTTGTCACCCACATCAGCTGCACTGAGAATTCTGCTGATTGCACAGACTGTATCACCGCTGATGGAAGGCTGAGTATGATAACCTTCTGTATAACCGAGTTCCCAAAGCATATTTTCTGAAATGTCTCTTGAGCAGAGTCCCACAAGCCATCCGAAAACCAGTCCGCCGTAGACGATCGGTTCGCCGCTCATAGGGCCGGTCAGTCCCTTTGAATACAGTCTGTCATAATGCAGGGGGTGAGTATTTCCCATTCTGTATGTCCAGGGGTTATGCTCATCTGTAATGGTTCTTCCGTTTGCATGAATGTACACCTGACCTGCCTTGAAAGATTCAAAATAAGAATTTTCCCAGGTAGTCTCTCTGAGTTCAGTCGGAAAATGAAGCTCAGGAAGATCAATGACAGTATTCTTGAGTTCGGGAAAGAAAGAATTCGGATTGCCGGGTTTGGAATTTCCTTTGGGTTTTCCGTTGGAATGATTTATCATTATTTTTCTTTCATACTGCAATACAACCTTGTTCAGCTGATTGAGGCAGAGAGTTCTGACATGGACAATGCCTGGTTTGTCCGGACCCTTGTCTTCCACCTTGAGAACTTTTGTTCTTGAAGAAAGAGTATCTCCCGGATATACAGGAGCAAGGAACTGAACATTATAGTATCCGAGATTAGCTACTGCCTTTTCAGAATTGTTCTGAACCCCGAGAGAAAGTGCCACGTTGAATACTTGGAGAGGATTGACAAGCATATCCCTGAACCCGTGTGCCTGAGCATAGGGAGCGGAAAGAAAGAGAGGATTTGCTTCCATAAAAACAGTGGAAAATTCCTGAGCGAAACTTCTGTCTATTGTAAACGCTCTAGGGTGCAGAAAAATTTCACCCTCGATGAATTCTTCCAGATAACGTCCGTATGATTTGCGGATGACTTCCGATTTTTCTTTGAAGCCTGGAGCAGCTTCAGCAAAAGGCAAGGATTCTATTCTTTTCATAATACAAAAATGAAAAAACCGCCTCTGATTGGAAGCAGTTTTTAAGGCTCCAGTCTTGTCGGCTTTCCTTCCGGTTTCATTGAAGTCAGATCTTTTACTCTGAATTTTCCAAGTTTGTACCAGTCCGCCTGATTCTGAAAATCAGGACTCAGACGATGTCCTGAATTTCCAAGAGGATTAATAATATAAATTCTCTGAATATCTCCGAAATCAATGAGCATTCTTACAGAAGGACCTGCCGCCACATCATGATTCTCACTCGCAAACTTGGACATCAGGTTATTGACAACTTCTGTCCCTCCGGATATTTCCCTAGGACCTGAATTGAATATCGGTCTCAAAAATGGAATTTCTCCCAAAGGATGCTTCAGTTCCAGTTTATGAAGTCTTCCCCATCTCCAGAGTTTAGTATCAGTTCCCATTCTCCCCATAAGAACTGCCACTGCTCTTCGATAAGCAGTAAATACAATTTCTTCGGGAGTTTCTTTTTTTCCAGGAGTACTAATGTCATCCCAAAATACACTGTTTCTGTTCTTTAAAACCGCCTTGATAAAATGATGGATCTGTGCGGTTCCTCCGACTGACTTAAATCTTTTTTCGCCCATCTCATCAAGAAAAATCGCTCTGCCAAGCTGATAGCGAAATTCAGAAAAAACAGCTGCGCCGGGCTCATCTGAGTTTCCTTTCCCATCCCATTTTTTCAGAATTTCATAGCCCTGCTTCTCAATAAAATGAAGAGTATCCTCATTCTTTTCAAGAACAGGGAGCAGATAAGAAAGATACAGCGGTGCAGAGTAAAACTTGTCGTCAAGAACATAGTCTTTCATATCTTCAATGGAAAATTTATCCTTCGTAGACTTATACAGAAGTTCTGTCAGTCTCTCAGACCGGTCATCCGCCTGCCAGTAACCGTCTATGGGCACTTGGGAATTTTTAAAATGAATATGATTTGCAGTAAAAATCAACCCGTTTTCAGGATTGATGTTTTTCGGTTGAAAACTGTAAGGAAGAATCTCCCCCCATTCCATAGTTCCCGAACTTCCATCCAGGATTCTGTCCCCTCTCACTGCTTTCCTGTACAGTCCTCCGCATGCAAAGTACGCGATGTTCCCTGTCTTATCAGCATATACAAAATTCAGTCCAGGAACTTTCAGCGACTCCCCTGCAGAAATGAACTGATTCATTGAATTTGATTCATTCATCTGATACAGGGCTTTCACAGGATTATTGGAATCATCAAACATCGGCCAGCGGACCGAGACCGGCGTACTGACCTCTTCCAGGGATTTTGCAATTCCATTAATGAGAGGACCATGCAGTGTAGACTTTATTTCCAGTCTGACTGGAGAACTCCCTCTGACCTGAATTTCTTCAGTCACTGTCTCAAAAGGAATTTCCTTTCCGCGATACAGATATTTTGCACTGTCCGTACGGGATATTTTTTCATGATAAAAGTCCATATCGTCATTCTCAAACATCGTGAGGCCCCAGGCCAGCGCCGAATTGAATCCAATAATCGGAAAAGGGACAAGGGGCAGATGCATTCCGTACATTTCCTGATCCTTGACTTTCATGTACGCTTCAAACCAGATCGAAGGATTGGAGAATGCGATATGCGGGTCATTCGACAGCATTGCCTTGCCTGACTTGGATCTTTTGGGAGAGATGACCCAGGAATTGCTTCCCTGAAACAGAGGAATTCCAAGGTCGGAAATATCGTCTCTGAATCCATTCATAAACTCAGAAATGCCTTCAGCAAGCATCCTGCTTTTTTCAGAAGAGAATTTTGCCGATACAGGCGAAACAGATCCTGTCAGTTCAGAAACCGCGGACTTGCCGAATTCATTTTCGAGAGAACTGATGACCGGATCTACAGAAATTGCTTCTGCAAATGTAAAGCCCATAAAGGCAACGAAGGCAAGCATATGCTCTCTTTCTATTTTCTCCGGTTCCATTCCAAGCAGCTTCATCTCAAAAGGAATCTTTCCGTTGATTCTGAAAAATTCTATTCCTTCAGAGAACCGGTCAATGATTTCCAATGCTTCTGCCGGAATTTTGGCAGTATTCCTCTCCAACCATTTTTTTGAATTTCTGTAGAATCCAAGAGTGCGGAACAGTTTATCCGTTTTCAGACCTTTTTCACCTACCGCCTCGGATATCCTTCCTTCTGCAAGCCTCTTCAATAGCTGCATCTGAAAATATCTTTCTCCTGCCTGAACATAACCTAATGCGAAATATGCATCTTTCTTGGATCCTGCATAAATATGAGGAACACCGAACTCGTCCCAGTAGATTTCCGCAGGAGCAGAAAGTGCTGAAGTCTTGAGTACAGTTCCTTTTTCAGGAATCTGAGACTTTAGACTGCAGTATCCCAATCCAAATACAAATGCGACCACGGAAGCAATTAGAAAAGCGACCGGTTTCCATATCATAACTTGCCTCCGGGGTTAATCCAGACGGATTGCTCTGAAATTATTTTTTGATTTGTTCTTAAATTCTTCGCTGATCGGTTTGATTGTCTCCACCTTTTCAGCCGTAACTATGATTGTGGGTGGAGGAGTTTCTTTTTTAGGCGGTTTTTTTACTGTCTCTTCCGGTTCTGTCTCAACAGTAACTATTCCCATGATAGTCCTGTCATCATCATCATTTTCAAAAGAAATTTCAGAGATCGGCACTGTGACTGGATCATCGAGCTCTTCCAAATCCAGATTTTCTATGTCTAAAACCTCAGGGTAAGGGACCGAATCAAGATCAATCTCTGTCAGCGGTTCAGTATCCAAATCCTTAATGATTGTAAGATTTGATGCAATTTTCTGTCCGGTATCAGGGAACGCGGATTCCCAAGTCAGCTCTTCTTCTGCAGGTTCCTGTGAGAGCTGTTCAGCCATATTTAAAAGTTCATCTACTATTTTTTCTGCCTGATCAGATTCTTCCGATTCGGAAACAAATTCCTTCGGCTCAAGAGATTCCAGATTAAAGGTGATTTCTGCGGTATCGACTGGGCTGATATGAACAGGTTTTTCCAGTGCAGAAAGATTCAGATTCAGAGGATTCTCAAAGACCTCTTCCGGTGTTTCTTCCAGAAGTTTTTTGAGTCCTTTCAAAGACTTTTGAAGAAGACGTTCCTGACTGTACAGAAAACTCTTCAGACTTTTTAAATCTTCTTTCAGACTTTTCCTTCCAGTAAAATCCTCAGTAAACAGATACTGATCAAATTCATCAGCATCCAAGGATTCATCCGCCAGAACCATTGATCCCCAGAGAAGACCTGCAGCATTCATAAACTGAACAGAAGGGAAACAGAGCATAAAATTCCTGCTCTTCATTGCTGAATTAAACTTTTCCAGAATTAAGGCATAATGGGAATACACATCTGAACCGTCCCCTTTCACAGATGAAGGGAGTGCCGTAAATGAGTAATTGACAAATTTCAATCCAGTATCCTCCAGCTCTTTACGAAGGATACTGAGATCTTTAGGATTTCCGAAACCTGCAAAAATTACGAAGTTTATCGAATTTCCGAGGATATCTGAGATGAGTTCTTTGGAACTTCCTAAATCAGTATATAATCTGTCATTCTTATCTACAGGACAGATTCGGCAGACTGCCCCAGTGTTTGCAAAAGGTATCAAGTTTCTGCCGAAAGTATTCATTACAGTTATTATCGGAAATGAAAGCCCTGATTTTTACAAATAGAAAATGAAAGAAAATGATTTTTCGCATCAGAAAACGAAGTAAATGAATGGCCGCATCCCGCCGGCAGACAGTAGAATAAAAATCATAAACAGAAGAGGGACTAAAACAACATCCGAGAAATTCATCTCTTTCCGAAGCCAGAATTCTGCATTCTCATAGAATTTCCGGCCCAAAAAGGAAAAAAACAGCACTGCGAAAAGAATAAAATACAGCCGATTCTGCTCAGAATAGGATAGACTGAAACCCGGTTCCCGCCGGAAAATCCTGCTAAAGAATTCAAATGCTCCTGCAAAATCTCTGCTCCTGAAAGGAATCCATAAAAAAGATACAGACAGGAATACAAATCCAGACCTGAGGAAAAGGATAAACCTGTTCCAAAGACTTTTAGTTTCTTTTTCAACATTCCAGCCTAGCAGTCTCTCGATCGCCAGAAGCAAACCATGTCCAAAACCCCATAGCACGAAATTCCAGCTTGGTCCATGCCATAACCCTCCGACCAGCATCGTTACTGTTAAATTCAAATAAGTTCTGTATTCACCCTTCCGATTCCCCCCAAGCGAAATATACAGATAGTTTTTGAGCCAGTCAGACAGAGAAATATGCCATCTTCTCCAAAATTCAGAAAAAGAGGAGGATGAGTAAGGAAATAAAAAATTCTCAGGAAGCTCAATCCCGAAAACCAAAGCTGAGGCCCTGGCAAAGTCTGAATAACCGCTGAAGTCCAGATAAATTTGACAGGAAAAACCCAGCATTCCTAAGAAAAGGGATTCGGCTGAAAAATGAGCTGGGAAATTAAAAACAGTATCAACGATAGGTGCAATCCCGTCCGAAAGAACCGATTTCTTCAGTATTCCAGAGAGAAAATAGAAAAAAATTCTCCTGAATTGCAAGTTCTGTGCAAACATACTGTCTATCTGGCCCAGAAAATCCTTTGCCTTTACGATAGGTCCTGCAATCAACTGAGGAAAAAAGGAAAGAAAGAACAAATAGTGGAGCATACTTTGCTCTGCAGGAATTCTTCTTCGATAAACATCAATGCTGTAACTCATTGACTGAAAAATAAAAAATGAAATACCGGGCAAAATTCCGATTTGCATAAATCTAAGCAGATCATAATTAATCATTTTCTTGAAGCCCGACGGGAATAAATCAAGGAAAAAATAAGCATATTTAAAGAACATTAAAATGCATATATTTAAGCACAAAGAAAAAAGTAAATATTTTGCTTTTTTCTGCTCATCTTTAATCATTTCCAGGGATATCTTATAATCCGCAGCTCCTATGACTGCTAACACCAAGACCGCTTCCAGGGAAGAATTAGCAAAGAAAAGGAAATTTAGAAAAAGAAGTACCCAAAGGAAGCATATAGGGCGTCTTTCATTTCCAAATGTAAGGATTTTAATTAAGCACGAAAATGCAAAAAAAACGAAATAACTATTTGTGCTGAAATTCAATCAGAATTACACTACAGAGCGTATTTGCACTTTACTCCACAACTGGGGCAGACACAGAAAACTTCAGCCTTTACGCTTCGTCCCTTGCTCGTCTCCACTTTTCCGATTGCAATGAATTCAAAATCAACACCCTGAGGAACATAATGCCCCTTTCCATATCTCGCGGTGCCTTCAATCTGAAATCCGCACGCGTGACACTTCACCTTTAAGCGTAAAGCTTCTGCCATAGACAACCCTTTTTCTTATTATTATCGGACAGTTTGTCATACACATAAACTCAAAATGCACATGACAAACTGTCAGTAAAGTCCTAAAATCAATGGGAAATTAGAGAGAATGATCTGTCTGAGTCTGCCTGAAAAGAAATTTATTTACCAACCGACAGAATTATGTCTCTTGCTTTAAGAGTTCCCTTCCCTACTCTCATAAAATTCCGATCTATACGGTGCATTTCATTAATTTATTTACTATACTCCGAATTTTGGTTAGTTATGTCTCATATTTTGTGCCTATTTTGATGTTTTTCCCCTGTAGTTTCACACCAAAAAAATGTAGTTTTTCTTCAATTTGAGGTATTTTTTCTGGTAATATGGACTATGCTTTCTTATCGACAACACCTTTAAAAGATGTACAATTTGTTTCATTGGATCTGGAGACTACAGGACTTGATCCTTTGAAATCTGAGATAATTGAAATTGCAGGGATAAGATTCAGCAAAGATAATGAATTAGAAAGGTTTCATTCCTTTTGTCGCCCTTCAGGCAATATACCGTATGAAGCAACAAAGGTCCATGGGCTTACTAAGGAAATGCTGCAGAAGGAGAGCAGGTTTTCAACAGTCTACCCAGATCTGTTAAAGTTTCTGGACAACAGCATATTGGTCATTCAGAACTCAGTTTTTGATGCCAGTTTTTTAAATCAGTCTGTTTCAGATATTGGTGAAGTTTTTCCGAATTTTCCAGTCTTCTGTACATTGCAAATGACTAGAAAGCATTTCCCAAAGCTGGAAAAATACAATCTGGGAGCTCTCCGTAAGGTCTTTAATATTACAAAAACATTGGAAAGATCGGAGCAAAAAGAATTTCATGAAGCTCTGGATGATGCATATGCAGCAATGGTAGTATTCAAAAAATGTATAGAGTCAATTCATGGCTGGGATAAGACGTTTAATGAAACCGTTTTTCATGAGAAAAACCTCAACTATACCAGCCAATTCAAAAAGGAAAGTTAAAGTATTACATTACTTTTATCTTTTCTTTTTTTCCCCCCATCCTCATCATCAGTATACATTGGTGCACCTAGCTTCTCATTTCTTTTTACCATATATAAAAAATGTTTAACGTACTGAGTGTAAGGATCTGGAATATCCTTTGGGTCAAATTCTGACGGATTCACAAGTAAATTTTTCACTGATGCAACATTTAAATCATCCTTGCTAGTCAGCATCAATGTCTCCAATTTCTTACAAATCTCTCGATCATTGACATCAATAGTCATTTTCCTCATTGCATCTAAGAGTTTTCCAAACCCAGGTTTACTCAAAATATTACTCCCCTACTCCCAATTTTTTCCAGAACCTCATATTTTCAATAGATTTTTTTATTACATCTGCCGTCTGGCACGGTATTTCCATTCCCAGAACATAATTTCATCTTCGATATTTTTTGCATTCTCCTGATTTTTTTCAAGAATAGCATAGATCATATAAGCAACTTCCTTGCTCAAACCCTTATCAAGTTCAATTTCAAAGTCTGTCTCATTTCTTTTAATGATCATTTCGGAAAGACGAAATATCTCATCCAGTATTCTGATTTTTTCATTGTTTGCTGCAAGTTCTTCTTTATTATTCACATTTCGGATCATTACATCCAAGAATGTTCGAATGAACATCACATCATCTGCTGTGAGCTCAAAATCAAAAAGAAGCTGTTTGACTTTGTCCAATTCCATATTCCGCAAATGAATTCTAGCGAGAAAGACAGGGTTGTCTGAATGTGTGTTGAGATTATTTGTCGCTCTCATAGCCACACCGGCCGCTTCTTTTTCCATCACCTTCTCTGTAGACTGCCCTGCAGGAAGAATTGATTTTGGATCCTGAGCTACAGTCATTTTCTTTTTCAGGATAAGAATATTGACTGTTGGGTAACGAATTTTCAGTGAAACCATCTCATTTTTCTGAAGACTTTCATCCGCGACGATATGATGAAATTCTATTCCCTGATCAGAGATTTTTGCCACTTCTTTTATTGAATTAATATGATAAATAATGACAGGCAGAACATCACACTCACTTCCAGAATTGAGGAAAATCGTTTTAATCTCCCGAGAACCGCCATGCTGATATGGGATTACCAGTTTTCCTGTCTTTACATTCAGGAAATTCAATTCCCCCAGCTGTAAATGAGAAAGCATAAAGTCATCTCCAATAAAAACAACCCTTGGAACGGTTACTACAATGGAGTTACTTTTGGCCCCTTTAGGAACTTCAGGACCTCTGGGAGTAAAGACAACATATGTCATCTTATCCAGTCTGACCTTTACTAAATAACCTGCAGGAGTCCTTCTTTCTTCGTACTGATGCTCGTTTTCTTCCATACCCTAACCTGCCAATAAAAAAACAGACTTCAAAATTTTAAACATTTATTTTATGAATAAAGATATTCAATTTGGAATAACGAATCTTCAGATGAATCATATCACTCTTCGGAAAATTTTCATCGACTATCGCATGTTTAAATACATACCCTTCTTCATTTGCCCGGACAAATTCCTTCAAATCCTGATAATGGTAGAGCATAGCAGGAAAAATATCTGAATCCGAAAAACAGGTTATTCCTACGGAAATATCTCCTTTTGCTGATGAATGATTGTATGGAATAATCATTTTTCCTTTTCTAGTGTTTAAATATATCAGCTCACCCAAATGGAAATGAGGGAGTTTAAAATTCTTTCCCATAAATACAATCTTGGGTACCTTTGGGTAAGGTTCATTGACTGTCCCTACATTTTTCTCCAATTCTCCGTCCGGCTTAAAAATTGTATATTTATACGATTTTATTTCTACCCTTACTAAATAACCTAAAGGAGATCTTCTCTCTTCAATCATTGAATCATCCATCTGTCAATCCTAAGGTTTTCATTTTGTATTGGAGGGACCCTCTTGAAATCCCCAATGCTTTTGCAATCCGAACCTGATTACCGGAAAACAACCTAGTTGCAAGTAGAATTTTCTGTTTTTCGAGAGCCTCAACACTTTTTCTCAGATCCAGGCTGGCCTCATCATAATAACTTAAATTTTTGCGGCTGTATTTTTTAATCAATTCCGAATCAATATTCATTTCGGATGCTGAATTTACCAAGTTTTCGAGCAGTGCCCTCATCTCAGAAAAAGACAGTTTTGAACAGACCTCAGAAAGCACAATCAGAGACTTGTCATCCATCTGCAGTTTTTTTCTGTAAGAAGTTTTTTTTGTAATTTTAAAGTTGAAAATCAAAAAGGCACGAAGCTGATTTGTGCTCATTTCATTTAATGAAAGTACCCGAATTTGTTTTTCCTGAATCTTATCCCAAAACGGTTTATAACCTTCCGAATCTTTCTGTTCTGAATGAATTATAAAAACCATGGATAGATTATATGTCCTGTCCATTATCAAGTCAAAGATCAGCTTCTGCTGAGACAGTGTCCATGAACCTGCATTCTCAAAAACGATAAACGCCTGGTCGTCCGTCTTTTTCCAGTCCAGGATCATTTTTTCCAATTTTGCAGGGTGCTCAGGAAGGGAATTCATAAACATTAAATCCTGGTTATAATGGGAAATTCCGATACATTTTGCAGCTTCTTTCAGACTGCTTGGATCTTCACCGATAAGCGAAAAGATATTTTGCGAATTGAGATCCTCATTTTCCTTTAACAGATAACTGAGCATTATTTGATTTGAATTATCGATATGCTCAGTAAAAACTTTTGGCTCTCGGAATTCTGATTTATCTAGAGAAAAGATGGATGCCAGTTTTTCGGCAAGGAATGCAAGACTCCATGAAATCAATTTTAAATTTTCGGTCGAATTCAATTCTATTAAAATAAACCCTTGCATTGATTTCTTATAAATGCGTGAAACCAAAGCGCACGCACTGTCAGACCTGCTGAGTTGGAAATTTTCTGAAAGGAAAACAATTGGCCTGTTCGCTGATTCCATTTTCTCAAAATATCCCTTCCCTCTTATCAGGAAATCGTAAAAGAAACCATCTTCCCCATAGCCTTCTGAAGCTGTTTCCTCAAATTCATTATTCTCATTTCTCAGTACAACGACACCGCAGGAAGAGTTGACCAGTTGAATAAATTCTCTGAATATAGTTCTGATATTTTCTTTGTCTGTCTGAACATCAGAGAGCTTAGAAATCTCGCTGCTTAAGAATGAAAAAAGATCCAAATTGCCCCCTGATGTCTTTTATGTAAATGTTCAAAATTAAGCATTCCCGTCAAGAACTCTTTTTTTGTCGGACGTCCGACAAAAAAAGGTTTACCATTCCCTATCATCCCCAAGCCTGAGTTTTAAGGCAGAAAGAATGATCATAGTTTCAGTTGCAAATCAGAAAGGCGGTGAGGGTAAAACGACCACCTCAATCAATTTGGCCGAGGGACTGGCCAGAAAAGGCTTTAAGACAATTCTACTTGATATGGATCCTCAGGGAAATTCAAGCGGAATCTACTTCAACGTGGATCAGCTGGAAAAATCTATGTATCACCTCTTTAATCAAAAATTGAAACTGAGTGAAATATTACAGGAGACAGGAAAGGAAAATCTTTCCGTTGCACCGGCCAATATTCGACTCGCAGAAATGGAAATCATCAGTTCCAACACAATTGAAGCCCCATTTTTCCTTCGTGATTCTATTGATATTCAAGAGAAATTTGATTTTTGCATAATTGACTGCCCGCCGAGCCTTTCCATTTTTACGATCAACGCATTGGTCTGTTCAAATTATGTCCTGATCCCACTGCAGGCAGAAAAGTTTTCGGTAGATGGGATTAACGGCCTGCAGAATACGATATCAAACATTAAAAAAAGAATCAATCCAGAACTCGAAATCATTGGTGCCTTGGTAACCCAGTTAAAGCAGCACACAATTTTAACCAAAACAATTATCCCCGTTTTGGACAAATACTTTAAAGTATTTGAAACAAGTATTTCCGACGGAGTGGCAATCGGTGAAAGTCATCTTGCAAAATCCTCCATCTACGAATACAGCAGTAAAAGCAGACAGGCAAAGGAATATGAAAGCTTTGTGGAGGAATTTCTAAATGAGCTTAAAAAGTAAAAGACTTGGCAGCCTTGTCGATATTTTTCAAGCTGAAACGCTCGAAGGATCCATAAAAAAGATCAAACTTGCAAAAATTTCGCCTTCAGAAAATCAGCCTAGGAAAGACAGAATGAAAGGTGTGGAAGAGCTTGCATCCAGCCTTAGAACAGAGGGACTTTTACAGCCTATTATTGTTACGAAATCTGAAAACCTGGACCAATACAAGATTATTGCTGGAGAAAGAAGATATCATGCCGCGAGACTTCTAGGCTGGCAAGAAATCGAATGTAAAATCCTCAATAAGGATGAAAAAGAAACTTTCAAAATAGCAACAATAGAAAACCTGCAGAGAGAAAACCTGTCACCTTATGAAGAAATTGAAGCATTTTCATTTCTGAAACAGCAGTATGGATACTCGGATGGAGAACTTGCAGATATTTTTGGCAAAAGCAGAAACTATATGAACGAAATTTTAAGTGTTCAGGTAATGCCTCCAGAAGAAATCCTTATGTGCAAAGAAGTAGGGATTGATACAAAAAACCTCTTGGTTCAAGCAGCTCAGTCTTATAAAAAAGGAAACTTTCCAGAGTTCTTGGACAACTTTAAGCAGGGAAGCCTAAAAACAGTAAAAGATGCAAAAAAATTCAACCAATCGTTTAATTTCAAAAAGGAAATCTCTGATACTGAAAAGTCAGATTTATTCAAGATAACGTTAGAAGAAAACAGAATCATTATTCAGTCTGAAAACGGAACCCAACTAAAAGAGCTGATTCCAAAGATTCAGACTCTGATCAAAAACTACAAAAATCCATCATAATAAAACGTCCAATTTCATTTATGAAAGTGTACAAATTTATTGACAGTTGTACTAAACAAAAGTAATGTGACATAATAAAAGAATTGTACTGAACTGCAAAATATAAACGTGTGTTCAGACAATCAAAAAAATAAAAAAGGGGAAACAAAGTTTCCCCTGGGCAAGAGCCCGAATGAAATTGTTGGATGAGACATAATAAAATTATAGTCTCTAAATAGTCAAGCTTCTTTCGGTTTTTTTGCCTAAAATTAATTTTTTTAGGAAAAAAAAATGGGCGAACCAATAGGACAGTATTTTAAATTTATGTCCGACATCATTGATTCAGGTACTTGGGCAAGGCTTTCAGCTGGCGCAAGAACACTGTACCCAGTTCTTCTTAAGTTTAGCGACCAAAATTTCAAAAAAGTATGGCCAAGTACAAGCACTTTAATGAAATTAACAGGTTTCAAAAACAAGAGATCAATCATTGATGCCAAAAGAGACCTGGTAGAAGCAGGACTAATACATATTATTCCAGGAAAGGGTCATAAAAACTCTGTCTACAGTTTTACGTTCTGCTACGAAAGAGAGGTGCAGTTTAATGCACCTCAGGGGTCGACCGCTATCACCTCCCTAGGCAGCAATGAGCGTACCGAAGGGGGCCACTACGGTGCTCCTCAGGGAACTGTGTCGGCAGCCCCAAACAATATAAACATAACCATACAGAATACCCAGAATCAGAAAGAAAATAATAGGAGCACAATGAGTCCTGAAATCCTTAACAGTAAATATTCAAAGGATCTTTTAGTTGCCGCCTATCGGAGGGCTGATGGACTGGGTTTGGGCAATGATCTATCCATCATAGATGCTTTCTGTAAGGATTTGTCTTCTAAGGTGATTAAAAATAGTCATAATCATGCAGAGGAATCATGGAGGCTCTTCCTAGTATGGGCAAGTTCTAATTTAACCGAGAAGTCTAAAAACCAACTCGCTTCCCTTGATGTTGCTTTTATGGATGACGAGGTCATTTTGTCAGGACTGGACTCAGAATTTGTTGAGACTGTAATTCGGAAATATTATGATGAAAAATACTCAAATATATCGCTAAAAATAATCAAAACAGATTCATCTCCCAAAAGTAGACTTTACTGATATTCAGGAATTTCCCAATACAAATGTTGCGGTTTCCTCGATATGATTTTCGCGGTAAAAAAGAGTGTGGAATTCAATTTTCGTTGAGAGAATCTTAGGCTTTTTTGATTATGATTTTGGAAGATTCTAGAAATATCTTTCAGTAAAGGATAGGAAATGTCAGATCAGTCGGTAAGAATTAGTCATCAGTCAGAAGTGAATGTAAAAACTGTTCAAACTAAAGGCAGTTACGATTTATCAAAAGGAAAATTGGTAAACTTTCTCGAAGAAAGCTCTGCTCCTGTAGTAGCCAGTTTTACACTGGTTTTTGAAAATGCTTCATCATTTAATTACATTTCATACAACTCCCTGGAGAAAATGGAAGAATTTCTGCCTGATACTTTCAGAATAGAGATTTCTGATGACGGTGTGATCTGGGAATCCATCATCAAAGAATATGACTATACGCGCTCCGGTAAAAAGAGCTGTCACTGGTCTTTCCCGATGATCACTGCAAAATATCTTAAGCTGGTTTCAAAAATGTCCAGAAAGGACAAGAACGGTAATTATAAAATATCCCTTGCAAACTTCAAACTCGCCATCCAGGGTGTTGAAAAGATACAGGCTTCATCGGAGAATGACAGGCTCTGGGTAAAAGAAAATATTTTTGATGAGAGGAACGATTACGGCTGGTCTTCCAAGGAGAGAACAACTCCTTCGGAAGAATTTCTTCTTCTGGATCTTGGTTCAATTAACAGAGTGGATGAATTCAGAATTCTTTCGAAAGACTCTGATGAGACTTTTTTTCCTGAACAGTTTTTATTTTATTACAGTGAAGACGATCTGACATGGCAGCTTCTTCATGAAGAACCAAATTTTATTGCCGAGCCGGGTACCTGGTACAAATGGAAATTTTTCCCTACCAATATGAGATATTTCAAACTGGTAATGGCAAATAATAAAATCAACAGTGCGAAGAAATATGCATGTCAGATCATTGAGCTTGAGATTTTTGCCGCTCCGGACTATCTTTCTCTTTCCAAAAAGAAAATTATCAATGAGACCCCGCCCTACTCTTCCGCAATCCGTTCCGGTCTTGTAAGACTGGCGCAGGACGGCGAAACAAATCCAAGCGTGGCAGTACAGGGGAATGACCGTCGTCTGAGAGATGCGACTACCGAATTTAAAGGAATTGTTGAACTTGCCACTGACGGTGAAGAAAGACCTCTTGTTGCAGTTCAAGGAAATGATTCTCGTCTGAAAAAAGCAACTGAGAACACTTTTGGGCTTGTCCGACTGGCCAAAAACGGAGAAAACAGATCAGAGACAGTCGTTCAGGGAAATGATGACCGTTTGAAACCGGCGACTGTTTCCAATATGGGAATTGTTGAACTTGCTGAAGACGGGGAAACTAGACCGAATACGGCTGTTCAGGGAAATGATTCAAGACTGAAAAAGGCGACTGTCAAAGATTATGGTCTGGTAATGCTTGCTGAACTCGGTGAAGACACTCCAGGGAAAGTTGTAACCGGAGATGATCCAAGATTCAAGAATGCAACAACTGAAAAAGAAGGAATTCTGAGATTTGCATCGAACGGTGAGAGTGCCGGATTTGCGGCTGTTCAGGGAAATGACAAGAGACTGAAAAAGGCTACCACTGAATCCCTTGGAATTGTTGAACTTGCACACGATGGAGAAACAAAAGATAATACAGTGGTTCAGGGAAGTGATTCCAGACTGAAACCAGCCTCTGTCACAAATGCAGGCATTATGCAGTTTGCTGATTACAGTGTGAAAGTCCCTCTTAAGGCCGTTCAGGCAGACGATCCGAGGCTTTATGACGACAGGGATCCTAAACCGCACAGCCATGATTATGCTGATAAAATTCATACTTATGACTCGCATACCGGCTTAATTCATATTACCGGAGAGACAGGGTCGGGAATAAAGAATATAGTGCCTCCTGTTCAAAATCAGTCTGTCATCTTCGGCAAAAACAGCGGCAAAAACGGTTCAGGGATTTCCGGTATAGGAACTGATGAGGGAGTCAGCGGATATGGTGAAGACTTTGGTGTTCTTGGGATGTCAAACAGTATTCATGATGATTCAGCTGGAATAGCAGGTTTTGGCAAAAAGGGATATGGTGGAATTTTTATATCCCAGAAAAATTATGCGGTATATGCTAACGGGGAAGGAATGAAAAGAAGGGATATGCATTCTTCCGGAAAAGCAGTGCTTGCCAAAGGAGATTCCGATTTTTTCGGCAAGGTCAGAGTCATTAATGAAAAAGGTGACGACTGTATTGCAAGATTTTTCAAGTGCATATCAGGAGACATTATCAGAAAAGGTGATATTGTCTCCATCGGTGAAAGGGAACAGACTGTAGTAATCTCAAAATCTTCATACTCTACAAGAGTTCTAGGTGTCTGCACGGAATCGTCCTCTCTAGAATTTGGAGAACAGAAGACAGGGAACGATTTTTATCTTATTGCTGTTTATGGGATAGTGAGAATAAATGTCGATGCATCAGAGGGCGGAGCAATTCAACCCGGAGACCTTCTTGTTTCTTCTTTGACAGGAGGTTATGCTTGCAAGGGTGACGTAAACAGAATAAAGCCTGGAATGCTTATCGGCAAGGCTTTGGCTGAATGGAAGAAAGATAAGGGAAGCATTCCTGTGCTTCTGTGTATAGGCTGAATAATGAAAATAAAAGATATTTATGCAGAATCAAAAAAAACTGTCTATTCATTTGAATTTTTCCCTCCGAAAACGGACGAGGGCCTGAAAAAACTGATGAATACCGTTCAGGATATGAAGATTTTAAACCCTGGATTTATTTCAGTTACATATGGTGCCGGCGGATCGACTAAAGAGAGGACGATGGATATCTGTCAGGATATTCAGAGTAATTTTTCGATTGTATCAGCCTGTCATTTCACATGTGTCGGTGCGGATAAGTCGGAAATTCTGAATTCGATGCAGTCTATTAAATCGCGAGGCATCGACAATGTGATTGCCTTAAGAGGCGATCCTCCCAAAGGACAGGGAAAGTTTGTGAAGACTCCTGGAGGATTTGCTAATGCAACTGAACTGATTCAGTTTATTCGCAAGGAAGGTTTTGATTTTGGGATCGGTGGAGGATGTTATCCCGAAAAACATCCTGATTCCCCTACCCTGCAGGACGATATTCGGTTTTTGAAACTCAAAGCAGATGCCGGTGCAGAATTTCTAATTACTCAGCTTTTTTTCTCAAACAGTGTCTTTAAAAACTTTATAAAGCTCGCTGAAATGGCCGGAATTAAAGTTCCTGTCATTCCTGGAATTATGCCCATTACAAGTTTTTCCCAGATTGAAAGATTCAGGGAACTGGCGGCCTGTCATATTCCTGAAGACTTAGTTCAGGAATTGACTGAAGTGAAGGATAATGCTGAGAAATTTCTGCAGAGAAGCCTCAGCTTCACTGTTACGCAGTGCAGGGAACTTCTTTCTATGGGAGTAAAAGGTATACACTTTTATACACTGAATCAGTCTACAGCCACAGTGGAAATACTGAAGGAACTGCTCTGAATGCTGAGACTGTTTCTGTATCTCCTCCTGTTTTTGGCAATGCAGTGCAAGGTGCCTTCCGTTCAAAGTAAGACGGTGTTGGCAAATTCACATATACCGGATTTTTGGGGGAAATACGGCTGGAATGCATCTCCCGAAAACCTGGACAAAGGGCTTGAAGATACCGAAAAAGGTGAATGGTTTTACACTATGTCAACTGGAGAAGTCAGATCTGAGAATATGAAGACATCATCGAAAAGGTTTCGAACTTTTCTATGCGGGAGAGATGCGCTTCAGACAGGAAAGGCTTTCTTTCACAAGCGTATTGCTGAAACGGAAAAACTTGATGAATCGCTCGCTGTGGAGAAAATGAGGCAGACAGATGCATTTGTTTATGGAGTCAGAGAATGCAGGCCTCTGGAAGATTCTCCTCAATTTGTTAACTGTGACTGCAATATTTACGTTTATATACCAGGTGGCCGGAAGATTTTTAAGTGATCAGCAATGGCAGTCAGAAATCAGTCGCTGCTGATTTTGACTGCTTTAAAGACCGACACGGAATACAGTTCGTAATCAGCTCTTGTTTCTCCGGGATTCAGTATTTCCAGAAGATAGTCCTTGTCTGGGTACTTTTCAGAAGGTTTCGAAGTGCTGAGGATTACAGAGCAGGCGTCCGTTTCCGTCCTGCTGAAGCTTACATTTCCGGATATGCTGTCAAATTCTGCTTTCCGAAGGCTCAGTTTCAGAAGATTTAAATCCTTGAGTGATTCTGATCCGTTATTGTCCGACATTCTGAATTTGCCGTATTTGAATGATTCACAGTTGACATTTTTTACCTTTGTTCCCGCTTCCCTATGAAGCTGTCCAGATTCCAGAAATCTTCCTTTCAGAAATAACGGCTCTTTCTTTTTCGCAAGTTTGACAATGACTGTTTTTTCGTCATCATATGATTTAATTCTTGCCTTGCACTCTCCAAGTCTTTCAAAGGAATAAGTCTTTCTGGCATCACCTATGTTCTCTTCCATTAAGCCTTCATGGAAAAGAATTTCAGGAGCATTTCTAAATGAGTCCGCAGGATAGAGCTTTAACTTGCCGGAAAAAAAATAGTCACAGGTGCTTTCAGATGCGTACAGGACTGTCTGATAAGCAGAGGATAGAGCACAGACTGACAGCAGAAATACGAATGCCTGCAGAGAAGAAAATTTGCGGAAAGTCATCATCTCAGTCTCTCAGAAAGGAAAGTTCCACTCTTTCCTTCGTAAGGGTCTTATCCTTAAGTTCCACCAGAAGTGCATCATCATTTGAGAGTTTTATTCTTATTTTCCCCTCTACTTCAACGACCGGCGATTCGTATACAAATTTCGCTTCATACGCTTTTTTATTATCAAGTTTAATTGATACAAGATCGTCTTTGACTGATGTAATTTCCATAGAAATCATTTTTACTCCCAGATTTCCATCCCATTGCATTCCCGACCAATAGCCGGAAAATTTTTCTGCTTTTGAAAGTGATCCAAAATTCCTTTTCAATACAGCTTTTTTTGATTCAGATTCTACGAAGGAAGCCGGTCTGGAAAAATCACTTTCCTGAAACTGGTCGGACTTTGATGTTACTGCAAAAAGATAGAATTCGTTTTTTTCCGGGATCTTCATTCTGTACGAATTCTCTTCTTTGGAAACCTTTCCTGTAAATTTCCATTCAGAATCACCGTATTTTTTCATCCATACATTGTATTCATCCGCCTTTTCGGCAGATTCCCACTGAATGCTGATTTCAGAAGAGCTTCTGTCAGCAGAGAGTATTACGTTTCTTGGAGGATTCAATCTTGGGCCTGTTCTTGCATTTTTAGGGTCTGCATAACCGGCTGCATATTCAGAAAAATTGCTCCATATGTCATTGCTGCTTTTAGCAGTCACTGCATAATACTTGCTCCCTTTCCCCGCTTCCGTATCAGTATAGTGTTCTTCAGTCACATACTGTCTGGGTGTCCATGTGCCATTCTCAAATCTGTACACAAAATACCCGGAAGCGTCCTTTACTTTATCCCAGCGTATTTCAATTTTATCCGGAAATTCTCCCAGACTGGCTTTTATATTCTGCGGTGCAGAAGGAAGGTTTGGATTTCTGGTATATCCCGATGCGGAATCCGAAAGTTCTCCAGTGATCGAATTATTCAGACCGGCGACAGTGTAAATCTCAACAGTGTTTTTTGATGCCGTTCTGTCAGTGAAACTTGGGATCTGTGTCTTGCCTATTGATGTAAATGTCCTTGTCCTGCTGTCAAATTTAAAAACCTGGTACCCTGTCACGTTCATCAAAGGCTGCCATTCCAGATAAATCTTATCAGGAAAAACTCCTTTGCTGACTTTCAGTCCTGAGATTTTAGGAGGAGTTATTCCCGCTGTCTTTACTGCATAGCCGATATCTGAGGATTCACTCAGTTCGGATATCGAGTTTTCATATACAGATTTTATTTTATAGGAAAATGCCACATCCTGAATGATGCCTGTATCCTCATAATACGCAGTGTACGAGAGTCCAATCTGCTGGTAGCTGTTCTCGCCCGGATAACTTCTGAATACTTCGTATCCGATGGCAGATTTCCTTTCAGCCCATGTTATGACTACTTTGTCTGAAAAGTTACCCTTGCTGGCAGAAATATCAGAAGGAGACCGTTCTGAAAAAACGGGATCCGGAGACAGGTTCAAATCAAGAAGCTGAGATGAAAACTTGGAATTTTCTGTATTGTCATACAGGACGAAGGCAGACCTGCCGATTTTGCTGAACCATTTATAATCTATGTAGCCGAATCCGGATTCCCCCCACTCCTGACCCCATGAATTCTGGAATTTGAAAGCCTGCAGACTGTCATCATATCCTGTAATTACAATGGCATGGCCAATGATGTTTTTTCCTGTATGAGATTTATATATGTCCTTTCCTCGAAGCTTGTAGAAGCTTTCGTCGATCAGGATTCCGGCAAGAACAGGATTTCCCTGATAAATCTGTGTTTTTATCTCAGATGAATTATTGTAACGGAGTTTTCTGAAGTCCTCTGCCCGGAAGGATGCTGCCAGCTCAAGCTGGGACAGTGAGGGTTGAGATGAAAAGTTTTTTTCATTATAGGGCATTGTGTCCCAGGGGAGAGATCCTTTTGTCACAGTAAGCCTAAGTGCATCTGAAAGTCTTATTCCCTGATCTTTTCCGTTGTTTGTCTGGTTGTAAATAAATGCAGGCGAAAAGATCGCCTTGTAATTCGGTTTCCTGTCAATTTCCAGTTTCCATCCGTCCCTTGCTCTTTTTCTGTTTTCATAAAAGGACTTTACGGAATACGCAACTGCCCAGGCCGAACAGCTGGCCTGCTGACCCTGGTTTCCGCTTGGCGGCATATAAATACTCAGATCATGGCTTGCAGGAAGGTCTCTGCGTACAGTGTAACCAGGATTGATTTCTCGGACTGTGGAGAGGTATTCAAAGGACTCCTGAAGAAGACCTGAACTTGGCTGGAGGTCTTTCGGATAACTGCTGAAAAAAATACCGAAAAAAACTGACAGAATCGGAAAAAATTTCATTTTACAGTGGCTCCTGATAACATTATTTACACCTTACAATATTAGACAAGGATAAAGACGGCAGCGGCAGAAAAAGAATTTAGATTTATCTTTTTCCTTGACTGGGATCAGCTTCAAAATATCAGCTGAAAACCATGAAAATTATTACAGTGGCCAGCCTGAAAGGCGGTGTCGGGAAAACAACAATAGCGGTGAATCTTTCCATCCAGTCAGCTTCAGGAAGAAAACGAATTCTTGCTGTGGATCTGGATGCCAACAACAACCTGACTGATTTCTTCTTGAGGGACACTGATCCTGATGAACTGGAAGGCAGGAATGTACTTCATGCACTTACAAGAAAAAGGGCGATCAAGGACTGTATATTCCCGTCAAGCATTTCAAATCTGGACATTCTTCCTGCAACCGTCAATCTGAACCGTCTGAACTCGGAGATCAACGGGAACTTTGCACTGCTTGTGACGTTCAGGACAGCACTCCTTAAAACGGACTATGATTTCATAATCATCGACACTCCTCCTTACTTCGGCAGCGAGCTTCGGGCCGGTCTTTACTCGGCTGATATGGTTGTTTCCCCTGTCTCTCCTTCCAGATGGATTTTTCTCGGGACAAGGCTTCTTGCTGATGAAATTGAGATTGCCGCAGAGGGAGTTTCCAGGAAAATCAGGACATTGCTCGTGCCTTCAATGGTCGGT
>DAORDI010000020.1:17808-35200 GCA_035345895.1 Leptospiraceae bacterium | reverse complement strand
TGCTTGTTTAATAACTCATCTTACGCAGTTTAGGCGTTTTGGGCAGGAACGGCTGCCGACGGCTTGAGGACAAATGAAGGCATACTGAAATCAAAGTTCTTTGAGTCGGTTGAATGCAGCAAATAACCTTGTGAACAAGTGATTTTGAGATCTTTAAATGAAAAAATAGATCCTTGATTAGATCTCTGCCATTTTAATAATCATATGTTCCAGCTGGCAAATTTGTTTCAGCACAGTTAAAAACTGCTTGCAGTGAAAAAAGATTCTGATGAACTTTCCTTTACATTCGGTGCAGATGTATCGGATGAATACTTAACCCTGGAGTTATTTAATGAATTTCAAAACAAAACTTTTCTGTCTCGCGGCAGGTTCTGTTTTCTTTTTTTCCTCTTCTGTATCTGCACTCGGCACTTATGCAGAAGGCTGGGCAACTGCAAAGATTCTTCAGTTTGAATCCAGAGGAATCATATTCACTTCCTATGAAGGTTCCCTTGAACTGACCTCATTCAATAAAGAAGAAAAATGTGATGAAGCCAAAGATGAATGTTTTGCTCCAGTAAAGCAGAAACTTGATTTCAGCGTGAGACCAGAAAATTCAGAAGTCGTCAATTTCCTGAACAAACACGTGAATCAGGAAGTCCTCATTCAGTATAATATTCACAGAATTACTGCAATTGCACTGTCCTCTCAGTTTGAAGTTCTGAAGGCACAGAAACAGGAAACGTCTGCTCCCGCAGGTGCAGACAAACTCGTCATTAAACCGACCGGCTCGAAAAGAAATTTTTCCGTTTCAGGAAAAATTGTACAGCTGGATTATCAGGGAACACTGATTGGAACATACGAAGGACTGTATCTGGACGAGACCAGAGGGAAGATACATCCGTTCTCAATCACAAGTGAAGATATGGCAAAGTATGCATGGAACTGTATGAAGGCCAATGAAAAGTACAATATGGGAATTTCAGTTGCATTCGTGACAGGGCTGCGCAAATCTAATTACGATCTGTTTGAAATTAATTATAAAGCACCTGCAGGCGGAGTCGTTCCACCGGTAAACTGATTTTTTTATGAATAAAGATCTTCTCGACCAGAAAATCAATCTTCTGTATTCTTATTCCGAAGTCGATCCTGCCGTTACGGAAAGGATAAAGGAATCAGTTCTTTCAGGTGATGACTGGCTTTTGAGAAGAATCAACCCATACAGGTTTGCAGAATCCTGTTCTCTGGATTCTGCAAAGACTGTAATGCCTTTCTTTATGCATCAAGAATAGGCCTCTTTGACCTGTCCTGGAATTTGGTATGCCCGTCCTGCGGAGGAGTACTGAATAGAAACAATTCTTTAAACGATCTGGGAGAAGGAACTAAAATCAATCATTGTGCTGTCTTCAGCCTGGATGTTCCAATTAATATTGATGATTACGTTGAAGTTTCCTTGAGTATTAATCCGAAAATAAGAAAAGAAGAAATTGATCCATTACAGCGACTTTGGAAGTTTCAGAAGATACTTTTTTCTCCCAACTTCGAGAGGAGTCCGGAACTTGCAGTGTATGCAGGAGCATTTTAAAATACTGACCATTCAGTCAGAAAAAACTCCGGCGCCCTCATTGAAACGATGGACGATGCCATTATCGCAACATTTTCCGAACTTACTCTGGGAACCTGTGCTGCTCAGGATATGGCTGAAAACATTGATTCGGTGAAACATCTTTTCGTTCAGGGACTTGCCAGTGCAGGAGAAATCTGGATCACTGAAAGCATTATGAGCAGAAAAGGAATGAAAGAAATTCTCATCGGCTCAGGTTACATACTGGAAAAGAAATCCGTTGAACTGAAAGGTGTCGGTCAGGCGGCAGATGTCTGGAAAGCGGAAAAAATCAAAACTGCCTCGAGTCCATACCTTTGATTTTTCTGTAGAGATTTCTTTCTGAGATCCCAAGAGCCTTTGCAGCCAATGCTCTGTTCTGGCCGAAATGTTTCAGATTTTCCAGGATAACCGCCTTTTCATATTCAGCCAGAGTAATACCGGGAACGATATTCAAAGAATCCAAACCTCTAGTCTGTATATCCAGAATATTTTTAGTAAGATATTTTTTATCCAGTTTTCCATTCTTCGAAAAAAGCACCAATGCTTCCAGAGCTGCTTTAAGCTCTGTCAGATTTCCAAGCCAGGAATGTCCTGAAATAAAATCAGAAAGTCCTGGATCGAGCCTGGCAATTTTCTTTTTATGCTTTTTGGACAGCTCCTCGAGAAAAAGATTTACATACAGGGGAATGTCCTGCCTTCTTTCACGGATGGGAACCAGGCTGATACGTACCGCTGATATGCGCGAAAAAAGGTCATCTCTGAATTTCTTCTTTTTGACAAGTTCTGACAGTCCTTCAGATGCTGAAAAGAATATCTGCCCATATAATTTAATATTGTATTTTTCAGAGTATCTGGCAGTGCGTTCTTCTATCAGCCTTAAAAGGAATCCCTGTCCTTCAGAACTCAGATCATCCAGTCTGTCAAAATAGAAATTTTCTTCAAATGCTGCTTCTTTTCCCTTGAATTTTCCTGAGGAGATCCGAAAGTCAAAGTCGTTTCTCCAGTCCCTGCAGTCGATTTTAAAAAGAGGTAACTCGGAATTGGCTGAGGAGAGAAAGTCTGCAGCAGTGTCGCGGCCTGTTCCGTTTTCTCCTGATAATAGAAGGTCGAATTTTCTGCCCTTTAAGAGAGAGATCTTATCACGGATTTTTTTCGCCTGAGGAGATTCTCCAAGAACTGGATCTTTCATTTGAACAGATCAGGCACCTCTGACTTCAATACCCGTAAAGCGTTGGTACTGCTGACAAGACCCTTTTGAATCTTATAGCCGAAAATCATCTTTCCTTCCTTGTCCACGTCTTCCTTGAAATGTCTAAGCCTGATTTTTGCATTTTTCTTCTTTGCCAGAGCCAGATCATGAGTAGTTACGAAGGACACAGCTCCGGACTGGATGAGCTTCTGAAGAATCAGAGAGGATGCAATGAGTCGCTCGCGTGTATTTGTTCCTTTCAGAACCTCATCGATCAGAACAATATAACGATTGTTTTTGTCGGATACCGTTTCAAGAATAAAACGAAGCTTCTTTACTTCAGAATAAAAGAAAGAGATCCCCTCACTCAAAGAATCCTCATTTCTGATCGAAGAGAGGATTTTCATAACAGGAAGTTTCATTTTCTCGGCAAGTACAGGTGAGCCGCACATCGCCAGAAGAACATTCAGCCCAATCGACCGAATATATGTGGTTTTCCCGGACATATTAGAGCCTGTAATCAGAACAAGTTCTCCTCCCTTCATATAGTCTACAGCATTGGAAACTCTTTTCTCTGCAGGTATCAAAGGATGATAAAGTTTTTTGGCTTCCAGCTCGGTGTTCTCAGAGATTTCCGGAAAAACAGCATCAGGGTTGTGAAGATGAAAATTTGCAAATACAAGAATCGAGTCCAGATCTTCAATCGCTTCGATTATCTGCAGAACGGATGATTTGTAATGAAGATAAAATTTTTCTAATGATTTTATCTCCCAAAATTCCCAAAGGAAGATTACATTCAGAAGCATTCTGAAAAGAGGAGCATCCAGATACTGAAATCTTCTTTCATAAGATTCGGTTCTGCCGAAGACCTTGCGTAGATCGGAGTTTTCCAATAGACCGATTCTGTTCAGATAAAAAGCAAGTTCCTTCAGCCCTGCAAATGTCTCAGAAAACTTTTTCCAGCTTTTCAGAAGATGGTTCCTTTCACGGAAACCCACTGCCATAAAGAGTGTATTCAAAATCAGAAAACTGAACGGGATTCGTGAAATATCCATCATAAAGACCGCTGCTGCAATGATAAACTGCAGGATTACGAACGGTCGAAATATCATTCCGATGATATTATGCTTTTCATAGTAGTGAGAAGGGGGAACGAGGTGCTTTGCCGGGGAAATTTTGGAATACCCTTCACTTTCGGATGCCTGATAAAATAGCCTCAAAATTTTCAACAGGCGATACTTTGCTCCGCTGAGACTGCCGATCAGCTTCTGCCTTTTCATAATATCTTCGGAGCTGAGGAGTTCCTTCTGAAGAAGCAGGCTTTTCAGTTTTTCACTTCCCTGGGCAGATATAGTTGTATCCAGGTAAGTGTGCAGGCTTTTTTTTCCAAAAACATCCAAGTCTTTCCAGAAACTGTTGGGGTTTTCTTCCACTGTCTCCCCTTTGTGAAGGAACTCCAATTGGTGTTCTGAACGTTTTTTCTCCCTTTTCAGGAAGGATACCAGAGAGTCTACCCTAGTCTGCAGGAACTCCCAAGAGCGGTAAACTCTGACAGTATACAGGAAGAGCAGAAAGCTTAATGAAGAGATAGTATACAAATAAAGTTTAAGAATTGGGTAAATATACCCTAGTATTCCAAAACCGGCAAATCCACCGAAGAAAGTGAGACGAAGAATACTGTTAACTTGAAGTTTTTCTCCAATTTTTGAACGCACTTTGGAGAGTTTTTTCAGTCTTATAGATAGGATGGAAGGGAATTCAGGCATTCCAGTGAGATGTATTTTCGTAGTTTTCGACCTCTCTCTTGTAGAGTTCGAGATCGAGGGTTTTCACGAGGCTTGCGAGATCTTCGAGAATCCAACTGTCAACAACCTTTCCTTTCTCGCGACCTTTGATTTTATCAAGGTAAATATAACCGAACAGGTCTTGGCCGTATTCATAAGCCACAAATCTGCCGTATCTGCTTCCGGTTTTATTCACCATCTTGATGGTCATAGCATAGACAATATATTTATGCGTACTTACACGTACAAGATTTTTTTTTACAATCAAGGATTTTTTTTTCATACCGAAAAAGAAATGGGGGGTATCTGACCTTCATGGAGGAAGTTCAGCCCCAAAGAATACAATCTAATCAGCAAAAACTTTAGATTTAAACTTACATACAGCGCATGGAGGCGATTTATGTATTACGAAGAAATGGACACGGAAGTGAAAAGTGTCTTCTACAAAACGAAGGAGAGTTTCGCGAACTTGGCAAGCGAAACTCAAATGCCGGCATTCGGCCTTATTGCAAGAAACCTGCTTGATGATGAGCAGTATCAGAAATTCCAGAAAATCAGAAACAAAAAATTTAAGACTGAATCTCAATTGTCTGCTTTTTATCAGGATTAGGCGGGGGATTCGGTGTGCAAAAAAAAGCACACCGACCGGGGCTCTCGGTTCCCGTCAATTTTCTGCATAACTATTTGCAGAAAATTGACGCCACCTCGATCCCTATCCCGTTCCAAAAGGAGATCCTTCTTCTGAAAAAATGCGATTTCTTTGATAATGTTGGTTGGAACTCATATTGTCCTTTATTTTAGGAAATTCACTTTTAGAATAAAATTTCAGCTTAGATGAATTAAGCAGAAAAAAAACTCAGTTGATGGCAAAAAAATAGAGGTGTATATATGGAAGAAAAAATTATATATAACAGTCAGGAAAAAATTTGCAGAAACATTCCTCTTGAAGAAAAAGGAGTATCAACTCTCCTGATACCTGAAGATTTAATGAAAAGGCTGAGATACAAGCTCAAAAGTTATGGCGGAAATGCTCAATACTTGACGTATTTGATATCAAGATATAAAATCATACTTAGAACATTCACGATGGATCCCTCTGGATTAAAGACAGAGTACCAATACAAGAATCAGAATTTGAAGAAAGTGAATTTTCGACCTTTGGCGGCTGATTGGGCAGAACTGGGCACATTTTCTATTGCATCAGGGAAAAGCAGATGTCTTATCTTTGTTTTGCTTCTCCTTATGGATTTGAATGGTTGGGGCAAACTGATGAAAAGGGCTGGTGTCGTGATGAATGATCCTTTTTTTGTAGAACAGAGATGGGAATTGCTAGGTTCTTTCGGAGTAGAAAGACAGTCTGAGCAATGTGTACGCAGTTTTACTCCTCGGCTAATACCTGAGGTTTTCGACCGAACTGATTAAAAAATTGTTTATTTTTTAATCAATTCTAAGGGATTGTAGGTTGAGAGGGCAGATTGGACAGAAAGAATAAAAATCTGAGCAGATCTGATTTTTTGCTTGGGTCGATTGGGACAGTTATTCTTGCAGATTCATCTTTGCATTGCGCCTCAGGAGATATTAAATTGGTCAGAGACGTTAAGCTTGCTTCTTTAGATGAGGCACTCAAGGAACTTCAAAAATTAGAAAAAGCCAAAAGAGTGTTCGTGCCTGGCTTATGGAATCTGAATCAGGTTCTTGCCCATTGTGCTCAAAGCATTGAGTATTCAATTACAGGATACCCCAAAAATAAGTCAGTAATAATAAGAAAGACCGTTGGCAAACTTGTATTGATGGCTTTCCTGAGTAAAGGGAAAATGAGCCATAATTTGAATGATCCAATTCCAGGAGCTCCTTCTCTTCCGACTAAGGAAGACTACTTTGAAGGTTTGGATCGACTCAAGGCAGCAATTCAAAAGTTTAAAGAAGCTAAAGAGCCATTGGCACCGCATTTTGTTTATGATGCATTATCGAAAGCTGATTATGACAGAGTTCATGCAATGCATATAGCGGATCATCTCTCTGCAGTGGAGTTACGCGACGAATACTGATAATTCATTACCTGAAAGTTCGAAAGTCAGATCAGGGTAAAAATGTCTGTGTACATTTATTTTTTTCTTTTCTTTCTTTATCTTTCACTGATCGGAGACGGAGTGAATCTGTATTTTCAGGGTAGACATTGGATATCATTGTTACTTCCTGGAATTATCGGATTGCTTTTTGTTTTTTTGGTTTTATGGAAGACCGAATTTTTGTATATATGCATCACAGGCGGTTTTTTTCTCTTTTTTTCAGATCTGAATTTCCTTGGGTCACTCAACTTTGAAATATGGAAATTTTGGAAATATATTCTTATCTCATTAAACTCAATTCTTCTCATTTATGCTGCAGTGAATGCTTCTCGATTTGGAAAATTTGAAGAAAAATCTCTTTTTTTCAAATTTAAGGGATTGAGTTCCTACCGGGCTGTTCTTTATTTTGCAAGTATACTTCTATTATTTGGATGGCTTGGCGGAATTGTTCTTTTCGTTCCGTAGGATAACCTCCACATATAAATGAGATATTTAGTATTTATTCTAGTATTGAGTTCTTTGCTGTTTTCCTGCAGAAAGGAGAAAAAATGGGATATTCCTATTTTCGAGAACCCATCATTAGAGAAAAAAAACTCAAATGTATTTATTAAAACTATTTCGATGAGAGGGCAATGCTATCTCTTCCGTGCAGGAGTCGGCAGGAAGCTGGAAGAGCGGGAGATCCTACAGGTCTTTGATATCGTTGGAACGGATCGCGGAAGAATCCACCTTCAGATTCAGCAGACTGATTTTTTTTTGGGAGAACATTCTGAGCTTTTTATAGATCAGTCAGAAGGAAACAATTCGGAGTCTGTTATTGCTGAAATATCCTCAGGAAAGCTGGGGATAAGAACCGACGAAAGTCCTGCCCGAATCAGGATCGGGAAAAATATTCTTCAGACAGAAAAAGGAATCTTCACAGTATTGCGTTTCCGCGATCTTCAGATACACATTTGGAAGGGGGCTGTTGACTTTTTCCAAGAAAATGAAAGACCGATTCATTCTGATGAAGGCAGTTATCTTTCCTTCAAAGGTTCGGACTGGAGCAATAGAGACTTAAGCACTGCATCCAATCAGCGGATACTCAAACTGATCTCTGTTTTCAAAATTCAAGAATCTAGCGAAATTTATAAATATTTGTATGATATGCTCAGTCTCTCTGAACAGCCGAAAGAAAAGGAGAAAGCTCAGGAGAAATCAAAAATGTCTGAGGCAGTGAATGAGGCGGAGGATGAAGAAAAAATCGATTTGAGCCGGTATATCCCATTAAGAAAGGATGAGACTTTCAGGAACAACCACTTGAAAATTGAAGGTTTATAATGGGATTTGCCTAGAACCGTGTAAGAAGGCAGTGCAGTGTGCGCAGCCCGCCAACTTCTGTCGGCGGACTGAATATTCTCAATTACTGAAGTGTGATAATTACATCATATCCTTCTTTCTCTTTCAGCAGAAGTGAAAAGAAAGGTATTCTGATCAATGAAGTCTGATCTCCAAGTTTCATAATTTCAAGCTCAGTCTGAGTTTTGTCTTTTTTGTTTTTCCCTATGACCATTGCTTTTTTCGGAACAAACCCACCTCCCAAAATCAAATTATAAGTAGCAGAGGACATAATCTGACCGACGATCTGTTCCATACCTTCTTCACCGCCCATAGGAGGGGCATTTTCGTCCTTGGCAGGAGCATCTTTGGAAGAGGTGTCTTTATTTTCAGACTCAGCTTTCGCTCTATTTGCTTCTCTCTGTTTTTTATCAGGAAGAAAATTGAATACAAGCTGGTTTTTGACTGTATCGTATTTTGGTGCGATTGGAAATCCTTCATCGAGTTCGGATGCTTTATTGAAACCCTTCAGATCCTTGATCTTAAAGCTCATTTTGATTCCAGATTCGTACTCACCCTCATAGGACTGAAATTTCATATCTTCTGTGAATTTTGCAAATTTTCCGGTAATCTCTTTTTCAGAATTCTTCATTCTGTCCATCAAGGAATCGGTTTTTGCACCCTCAGCAGCTTCCTTGCCTCCGAAAGGATTTCCGCCCCCCTTTGCCAGGCTCGATGAAATCGAAAAATTCCAGACGACACTGATGGTCTGATCCGGATTTTTCTGCAGAAAATGGATAATCTCAAAACATCCGGTAAATAGGAAGAGAAAAAGGAAAGAGGTAAGCAGTCTTATCATAGTGGGTTTAGATTATTTCTCATTTATTTCATGTCAATGAGAACTTTAACTTTTTAAATATTCATTTTTTTGATTTTTCTGAAAAGTTCAGCAGTCTAAGTCTTTGCTTAAAAATCTCTTCAAGCTTGAATCATTAGGAATTTCAAAAATATTCAGTAGAAAATTCATTATATAAATCATAATTATTTGCTCACTCACCTTAGGCAGGAGGGACGTTTTTGGAGGAATGCCTGTCGGAAGCTTGAGGGTTCGCAGCCTTGAAAACTGCCGTCGCCCTAACCAAGTCAGAAAGTGGGCTGCCAATGAGTATGGAAGCAGCGAAGCGTCTGTTATTACTGATTTATCGCAGTCTGTCAAACTGTCAGATTTCCCTAATGTTTTTTGAAAATTACTGCATCTGGACAGCATATTGTATTTGCTTAAGGTCAGCTATTCGGATCGCCGAAAGCAATTTCTCTTATTGTATCAGGAATCCTTGATTTTACTGCCTCAATAAGTTTGAAATATGCAAAGACTTTTGAATATGAGTATAAATTTAAAGATTTATATTTTGTAATACTTATAATATAAATGCTTTTTAAATAATTGATTCAGTGTATCGGCAGTATTCAGATTTCTTTGCTTTCAGCAGATATTAATTGCTGAAAGCTTTCAGAGACAGAAGCACTCCTGCTGCAACAGCAGATCCTATCACGCCGGAAACGTTCGGTCCCATTGCATGCATCAGAAGATAATTGTTGTGGTCTGCCTTCAATCCTTCATTATGAGAAACTCTGGCTGCCATAGGAACGGCAGAAACCCCGGCAGATCCTATTAGAGGATTTATCTTGTCTTCAGAAAATAAATTCATTATCTTGGCCATCAGTACACCGCCTGCGGTACCGATCGAAAAAGCAATTGCTCCAAGTACAAGAATGCCGAGCGTCTTCACATTAAGGAATTTATCTGCAGAAAGCTTAGAGCCTACTCCCAGACCGAGAAAGATAGTAACAATATTGATCAGAGCATTCTGAGCTGTTGCAGAAAGCCTTTCCACAACTCCGGACTCACGCATCAGATTGCCAAGCATCAGAAATCCGATCAGTGGGGACGCAGAGGGCAGAAGAAGAATGCATAGTCCCAGAACGATCAATGGAAAAACGATCTTCTCTGTTTTCCCGACGTACCGCATCTGTTTCATCTGAATCTTTCTTTCTGCTTCTGTTGTCAGTGCTCTCATAATTGGAGGCTGAATCAGTGGAACCAGTGCCATATAGGAATAGGCCGCGACAGCAATCGAACCCAATAAATCAGGTGAAAGCCTTGAGGCCAGATAGATAGCAGTCGGTCCGTCGGCTCCGCCGATAATACCTATTGATGCCGCATCATAAATATCGAAATCTATTCCAGGGACAATTTTAGATAAAAGTAATGCTCCGATCAGTGTCACAAAAATTCCAAGCTGCGCCGCACCGCCAAGAAGTGCGGTTTTAGGGTTGGCAATCATTGGACCGAAATCAGTCATTGCACCGACTCCCATAAAGATCAGCAGCGGAAAAACTCCCGATTCAATTCCCATTTTATATATATAATATAGAATTCCTGCAGCCTCACCTGGATTGACAGCGGCTTCACTGATGCCCGCCAGTGGAATATTAGAAAGAACTGCTCCGCTTCCTATCGGGAGCAGCAGAAGAGGCTCAAATCCTTTTTTAATTGCAAGATAAAGAAGCAGAATTCCTACATTGATCATCAGAAGCCTGCCCCATCCTTGGACCCAGTTTCCGTTTTGAGGAAATAGAAATCCATAAATCCCGGTGGAAGTCCAGAATGTAGAAAGTGTATCTCCCAGTGAAGGCAGCTTTTCCAGTCGGGAGTTTTTTGCAATCGGAAGGGCATCTTCTGCAGAAAGTCCAATTGCTGAAAGAATTACCAGTACTATCAATAAAAGAAAAAAACCGAATGTCTTCTTCATTTTATACCTTCTTGATTGTGGCGATCAGGCTTCCAGTCTGAACTACATCACCTTTCTGAACAAGAATCTCTGCAATAACTCCGTCTTCAGGAGCCTGAATGGATGTCTCCATTTTCATAGCTTCAATGATGACAAGAGTATCTCCTGCCTTTACTTTTGCTCCTTCAGAAACTGCAATCTGATAAATATTCCCGGGAAGATTGGTTTTTACTTCAATAACACTTTCTGAAACAGACTTGACTGGTGCCACTGAATGAGGAGCTCCAATTTCCTGAATAGAATGTACCTGTCCTGTTGTCTCTTCCACGGAAACATCATAAACTTTCCCATTGACAGTAATTTTATAATTCCCTGAGGATCTGACCGTTGAGGGTTTTGAAACAGTGACTGCTTCTTTTGTATCTGTCTTTTTTTCCGAACTTTCAGGGGTGTTTTTCTTTACATTTACTGGGACTTTGCCTTTCAGAAAATCCAGTCCCTTATTTCCGCCGGGAGTTGCAAAGCATCCAATGATAAAGATATTTTCATCGTTTACCGGCAGTTGATTGTCTTCTAATATTTTCCTTGCTTTGGGAATTCCCGGTTCCAGTCTGTCGAGAGGATCACCCGAAAATACAGGAAGTTTCAGCTGTTCGGAAGCAATCTTTACCACTGCTTCGTCCGGTTTTACTGGAGTTCTTCCAAAGTAACCGAGAATCATTTTTCCATAACCGTCTGTAATTTTTTTCCAGTTCCCCTGAGTTACATTTGCGTAAGCCTGCTGGAAGTAAAACTGTGAAACTGGAGTTACGGAAGTTCCATACCCTCCTTTGGCAATACATTCAGCCATTGACTCAATGACTTTCGGATACAGGTGAAGAGTGCCGGTATCCCGCATCATAAGTGTATTTGCCGTAAGAGCACCTCCAGGCATCGGAGAAAAAAGAACTTCAGGAGAGATTCCCATTGCTTCCGGAGGGAAAAAATAGTCTTTCAGACAATCCTTGAGAATGGAGTTTGCTTCCAGAATTTTATTTACATCGATGTCTAAAGTGAAATTGGTACCTTTGAGTGTATGCCACATTGCCAGAAGATCGGGCTGCGAAGTTCCTCCGGAAATCGGAGAGCGTGCGAGGCAGATTCCGTCCAGTCCGGCTTCTATCCCGGCTTTGTACTGACTGATGCCTATGCTGGCTGTGTCATGTGTATGCATCCAGAGAACAACCTTCTCACCCAGGAGTTTTCTCGCCTGTCTGATCGTCTCGTAAACTTTGGAAGGATTTGCTACACCGGATGAATCCTTGAAGCAGATGGAATCAAAAGGAACTCCTGCATCCAGAATATCCCGAATGTTCTTCATATAAAATTCAGGATCATGAGCTCCAGATGCACCCGGTGGGAGCTCCATCAGAGTTATAACGACCTGATGATGCAGTCCTGCATTTTTGATAGCCTGTCCTGAAAAAAGCAGATTTCTCGCATCATTTAAAGCATCGAAATTTCGGATATGAGTCATTCCATGCTTTTTAAAAAGTTTAGCATGAAGGTCTATCATATCTTTTGGCTGGGCCTCAAGTGCAACAACACTGATTCCTCTCGCCAAGGTCTGCAGATTGGCTTCAGGACCTGCGGCTTCTCTGAATCTGTCCATCATATCAAAAGCAGATTCTCCGCAGTATAAAAACAGAGTCTGAAACCTGGCTCCGCCTCCAGCTTCGAAATGGGTGATTCCAGCCTTTACTGAACTCCGAACTCCTTCTAAAAAATCATCCGTAAGAACTCTGGCACCGAAAAAAGACTGAAAGCCGTCACGGAAAGTAGTATCCTGAAATAGAATTTTTTTCATTTGAATCTCCCTGATTTATGCCTTGGAGGCTTTATGTGCTGCAACAGCTGCAGAAATCACTGCTATAATTTCGCTTTCGTCCACATTTTTTTGAGCCGCTTTGTTTCGGCGTTCGGATTCAGCTTTCAATATTGTTTCTTCATATTCTTTTTGCGTCACTTTCTCAAAAAGACGTGAAACAATATGAATCAGCTTTATCATCAGGTACAGATAGATATATACAAATCCCATACCCAGGACCATTAACTTACAACCTTCTATGAGCAGATCTAACATTATGTGAACAATGACAGTAAAGGTATTTGAATCAATAGGTTTTTACATAATCTTTAATTTATTTTTCAATCCTGCGGATATGCGGTTTTTTCTGTTCATCTGATCTATTGCATTTTTATGCTTCAAATGATATGTTTTTGAAAATGAGTTTAAGGCTCATAATTATTGCTTCATTTTCAGCTTTGCAAAAAGGGTCGTTTTGACGGTATTTAAGGTATTCCTTAAATCGGTGAGGAATTTGTATTATTGAAATATAAAATATCTCAAAATAATTATGAATATTATCTTGGATTTCCAGAGCGAAAAGTATGCTGCACTCAGCCATCCGTACTATTACCCAGATTTCTAATCGAACGAAGTGAGATTAGAAATCTGGAAAGAGTTTGGAGTCCCGCCCTTCGGGCTGCCGGACAGGCCCAAAGGGGTTTCGCAAACTTGGAAACTGCTGCAAACCCCTTTGCGGCGGCTCGGAAACTGCCTAATCCCCGCTTTTTATTCACATTCAGTTGCGATGCAAAGCCAGTTTCAGCTAATGAATAATGGACTATATGAAAAATTCATTAAAAATCTGGGTATTAGAAATCCGAGAATCTTAAAAATTCCTGCCGGTCGGATTTCGCAAGCGGTTGAGGGTTTCATTCTTTGCCAGTCTGAAAAGCCTTCTAAAAATCCGATAAACTCTTTCTGAAATAAAAACTGATTTCCCAAAACGAGTATTCTTCATTCACCTTACGCCTGCGGGCGGGGCGTTTTGAGCAGGAACGCTTGTTGACGGCTTGAGGGCTCGCAAGGTATGGAATCTGCTTCTGTCCTCGTCATTTACGAAGCTGGCTGAACTCCCGCAACCTCGAAAGATGCTGCTTTTACTGATTCATCGCAAACTTTTAAACTGCTAGATTCCTCTAATGGTTCGTAAAAATTACAGGTTTTATGCTCATTTTCAAAAGTCTTTTGCGCATTCATTTCTTATCCACTCAATAGAATTAGGGCAGCCGGCAAGAAAAGACGCAATTCTTTATGAATATCAGTATATCTGTTATACTCTTTTTGCATACGGTGAGTTTATCAGAATTATCCTTGCCCTTCTTTTTTATTTGAAATCTGTTGAATTGATAACAGAAACTTATTGCTTGATTAATTTTTTTATAATTATTAAATAATTATATATGCAAGTGAAGTTCGGAGCTGTTGCTCCGAAATCAGATTCATTTTTCGTGAATGACCCGTCTATTTATGAAATACTTCATCCGTATCTGTAATTTCAAAATACCCGCCTCCCAAATCCTTGACACCTCCTGAAAACTCCAGTCTTGCAAGTCTGGAAAGCGACTCTGAGGATCTTTCCTTTGGAAGCTTGTAAAGCTCACTGATATGGAACACTCTCCCTGAGCCAATGTCCTCCGGAGAAATTTTTTTTGCACCCTCGGAAATCAGTTTTCTTCCCCCGGCATTATTCAACAGTTCGGGGGCGTCAAAAACAATCAGATCTCTGTTCTGTGCCGCAGCGTGTGCTGCTGTAGACACTGCACCGGATTTTTCCGGACACTCTATGATGATGACTCGCTCGGATATGCCGGAGATGATTCTGTTTCGTTTTGGAAATGACCATTTCCCTGGATTTTCTCCCCACTGAATCTCAGTGAGAATCAGTGCATTTCCCGACATTTTCATCTTTCTGTACAGGTCTGAATTTGAGGAAGGATACTCCTTGTCAAATCCAGTTCCCATTACTCCGATGACAGAAATATTGTATTCTAATGATAAATTCATGATATGTCGGTCTATGCCCTCTGCGAGTCCGGAGGAAATGCAGGCATCTGACTGTGTTCCGATGTATTCTGCAATTTTGCAGCAGCTGGATACTGCGAACGGAGACGGTTTTCTTGTGCCGACAGCGGCTGTTATTGATTTTTTCAGAAGTTCAATATTGCCTCTGCAGTATAGAACAGGAGGAGGATCATCTGTAAAACGCAGAAGTTCAGGATACTCTTCGGAATAGTAATGAATCCATCTGACTCCTTTTTCTCTGTGTTTTTTTGCGCATTTTTCGGCTGCTGAAAAAATAGAATCTTTTTTGTCTTTGCTGAACAGAGACGAGCAGAGTTCAAAAACTTCATTCAGATTTTTTTTATGTTCAAAAAGTCTGTATTTGCGGATGATCTGTGAAAAACCGGAAGAGGAAAGAGAATGAATTCTGATATCCTCTTCCAAATGCTACCTCGTTTCCTGAATTTTTTTCAGGTTTTTGATTACATTCATATAGGAGGAGTTTTTTTCCAAATTCTCTGTGATTCTTCCCTCTTCCTTGAATTTTTCGAGGATAGTCTTAATCTTTACGTATTCCTGTTCTGCTTCAGATGACTTGCCCTGTCTGTAAAGAAAATTCGCCAGAGTAAAACGAACGGAAACGCCAGCCCCCATTGCCTCCTGCTGGAGCGATTTGCTTTCTGCATTTACTGCTCTTTCACTGTATCTGTTCAAAATTGCATAGAGAATTTTCATTGCCTTTTCTGAATCATTGTATCCTTCAGGATCGACCCCATCGATCAGTCCATCGTTCATGGAAGAGTCAAAATAAATCAGAGCCAGCTCATAAGGATATCTCAGATCCTCCGGATTCTTTCTGGTCAGACCTTTAAAAATACTGATAGCAGCCGATCTTTTCTGCTTGTCCCATCCTCTGTCTTTAGATGCGTTTGCATAGGCAAGACCTGTTTCAAAAAGCAGTTCTTCATCTATATCCTTATAAAGAGCAGTTTTCTCAAAGAACGGAATTGCGCTTTCGAAAGAATGCAGTTCTGCAGAGGGAGGTTCATTCGAAAGATCTTTTCCCTGTTTCTCATGAATGGCCCTGTCATAATACATTGCAGCATAATGATAACTTCCGGTTTTCATATAGGCTCTGGCAATTTTCCACGAGAGAGCACCTGCTTCTTTTGTTTTTTTCACCATCTTGCGGATCTGCTCATCCAGACGCACAATTTCTGCCTCTTCTATCCCCAGCTGTTCTTTCCAGCGTTCCATTTCCTTCGGGGAAATATTTGGTTCAGAGAGTTTTTTGCGTATGTTTTCTCTGCCAAGCTCTTTCAGTTTGTCGCAGGAGAAAAAAAGCAGAATGAGTATCAGTGAAAGTTTTTTAGAGATAAATACGGAATTTGTAAGATAAAATTTCATAAGATAATGTTCGGAACCTCTTTCCCGCAGGCAACCAATTTACTTTCCAAAATAACCTGTCTGAAAATGTTCAGCACGGAAGATTTTTATTTCATATTTTCATCTTACAGTAAATTTTACTTTCAGAATGCAATATGACTGTTCAGCAGAAAATATAAGACAGCTTACCTACCGCCGACGATGAACAATTAGTATTGATCTGTCATTCTGAGTCCTTGCGAAGCGGAAGGGTTCACTGTGACACGGCTTAATTTGACAGCATTGATCACCGGGCAGCGACGAGCCTGTCCATTATACTCATTTTCATAAATAATTGCGCTTTTTCCGGCTGACAGACTTGATTTTACTGAGTCGTGAATAAATACGCAAAGACTTTTGAAAACTAGTATAGATTTAAGGGTCTTCGTCTGGACCGGAAAGGGACATTTTCTGCCCTTTAAAAGAAATTTCTTGCAAATAGGTAATACAGCCGCAATGTCATTATTGAAGCTGCCTGTATACATACTTATCTGCTGAATGTATTTACTTTACCGCAGTCAAAGCAGTATATGGAATTACATAATTATAAACGGATATAAAAAAACAGAAACTTGCAAGAAGTACAAATATATGCCAGATTTCATGATTGTACTTGAGTTTGTTGTCAAGTGAATAAAACACAGCTCCTATTGTATAAAGAATGCCTCCGGATACAACCCAGTAAAACCCTTCCATCGGGAAGATTGTATAAAACCCCTTGATGTCCACCATAATAGTCCAGCCTGCAAACAGGTAGAGAAGTGTAGCGAGAAGATCATACTTTTCTTTGAATACAAGAATGAAAACAGTTCCGAAGACAGCAAGTCCCCAGACCCATCCAAGAACTGCCCATCTGAGAGGATGGTCTATTACAAAAAGAAAAGGTGTATATGTGCCTGCGATAAGATAGAAAATGGAAATCCTGTCCAATATCTGAAATATCTTTTTTTTACTTCCGGAAACCCCATGGTAAACTGTTGAGGCGGACAATACAGTCAGCAGAGTGATAATATAAATAATACTTCCTGAAATTTTCCAAGTATCTCCTGTAGAGTAAGCATATTTTATCAGGAATATTCCTCCAATTAAGCTGAATACAGCACCAAGGAAATGAGATATGGAATTGAACTTTTCATCTATTTTCATATAAAATAAGATGAAAGTTTGCGTGAAAAGTTGCGAAAAATCTCGAGACGGGCGAACCCGTCTCAGAAAAACTTTTACAGAGGATTATCTCCAGCCTTCGCTTTTGATTTCACCATGGTCAACGTACAATCCAGTGGAAGTAACGGAAGGAGCTCTAGTGTGTCCAGTGTACTGAACGTAAGTAACATTGCTGTTA
>DAORDI010000020.1:0-17708 GCA_035345895.1 Leptospiraceae bacterium | reverse complement strand
CAGAAGCGAGTTCAGAACCTCCGGAAGCAGCAGCGAGAGCTGTGACTCCTGAAATTTTGTAACCTTTTGCTGCAGCAGTTCCCCCAAGGTTGGAAAGCCAGTATTCAGTTGCATAACATCCCGCGCTGTGACAAACGATCTTGCAAGTATTTGTCTTGCATACGTTTATCATAACAGTGGTGAGGTTAGTCTGAGCACGTGCAGCTCCGTATGTACGAGGATCACTTGTTCCGTCATATCCGACAAAATACTTAGTTCCGGATACTGTGTTAGGTGAATTTCCCCAGTAATTGTTTACATCTGTCGTTCCAGTCCCGTTGTGATTGGAGCTTGATTTTCCGTGTACGAACACAGTTACATTCGCAGCGGAAACAGCAGTTCCGGCAGCAAAGAGAGAAGCGACAGCAAGATTTATCAATTGTGTTTTTTTAAACATTGTGAATTTTCCTTTTGATGTGATTGCCGTTTGACCGGCAGTATTTGAATCTGACGCGGAAAACAATAATTGCAAATCAAAAATTATCCCTTTAAATAATTTTTTTCTAAACATTCAAGGGAAAGATTTTTACTGCACAGTCAATGAAAGATTATTCTCCGACTGCAGTGATAGGGAGAATGAGATCACTGAAGTCAAAACTGGACTATGCAAATGATTCGCTTACCTTACGCCTAACGGCTGCCTAACGGCTCGCAAGGTTTAATGCTGTTACCGCCCTCGCCAAAAAGACGGCTAAACTCCCGCTTTTCCCGTTCATTAGGTTCCTCTAATGGTTCATAAAAATTACAGGTCCTATGAATTATATTCTTTTTGTGTAAGGTGAGTGATTCAATTTCTGTTCAGTCGGCAGAATCTTTTCAAATATGACATACAAGACATCCTTCTGAATCATCTTCCAGATTCAGGGCGTCTTCAAAATTCAGTTCATCACTGAATATGTCAATTAATTTTCTGCTGTTTCTGCGTTTCTTTTCTTTGACTCTCGTTTCATACTGGGAATGTTTCTTGCGGATCGAATCAGGGTTTTTCAGTACGACATCAAGCGAGCCTTCCTGAACCCAGGTAAAATTCTGTGCGCTTCCGTCTGTATTGACTGTTTCATATTTTTTTGCCTTTTCGAAAAGATCGGGATGGTTTTCTTTCAGTCCGAGCCATTCATATTTCCTCTGGAAGAAACAGAAGTAGCACCCGGACCGAGTTCTCCATCTGTAATAGTCAGGAAGTCCAAGACCGCTGTCGTTTAAAATGCGGATAACATCTTCTTTATTGATTCCATGCTCTTTGAAAGGATATTTGGCTATGATATTCTTTCTGCTGGAAATATAGCCCTCTCTGTTTTCGTCAGCACGGATGCCTATGTAACTGTATACTGTATCCTCACCTACAAATTTTTCGAACGGTATAATTTTTAAATTTGCTGTACACCAGCGGCTTCTCGCAGAAGGCAGATACCCTGAGAACTGATTCACCCATTCATCCCAGGTTTTTTCAGACTGAAGTTTTGTGATTTTTTTGCCCAGGAATGTTTCGATTTTTTCTATATAGGCGTAAGTTTCAGGAAGTTCCTCTCCTGTATCACAGAATACATATTCCAGATCCAGATCAGGATATTCCTGCTTCATAAAAATAGCGAGAGCAGTTGAATCCTTTCCGCCCGAAACGGAAAGAATATGTCTTTCCTTCCCATTGCTGTTTTTCATCGGTTCTGATTCCACTGTCGTCATAACATGACTTTTTTAAAATGATTCTAATCTGTCAAGCAGGTTGGGACTGGGGTTTTGCAATTAAATCAAATGATAAAGATGCTGCAGGCAGATTCAAAAAATGGAAATGGGAACTCCCTGTGAATTTGGGAAGGGACTACGGTCTGTCCGGACGGCTGGACATCATCGGGAGTCAAGAACGTCCTGCAGGACAGATAAAGCAAAAGCAGATATCTGCAAATCTGAAAAAATTTCAGATCGAATTTGACAGTTGGAATGGACAAGTGGCGGGTGCAAGTAAAAGCATTTCGTCTTGACAGCTTCTTACTTAATGTGAGCATTGACAACATTGCAGGTGAATGAATGAAGAAAAAGATTCTTGTGATCATGGGAAATCCGAACAGGGAAAGTTTCTGTGCAGCAGTCGCAGAAGAATATGCAGGCGCAGCAGCTAAAAATTTTGAAGTGAAAAAACTCTTTCTTTCTGATCTCAATTTTGATCCGATTTTGAGAGCCGGTTTCAAATCGGGCCAGGAACTGGAGCCAGATCTGAAGACTGCACAGGAACTGATTCTATGGGCAGACCATCTGGTATTTGTCACTCCTGTATGGTGGGGAAGTGTTCCTGCCCTGCTGAAGGGATTTATTGACAGGACATTTCTTCCTGGATTTGCATTTAAATATCATTCAAATGATCCTTGGTGGGACAGACTTCTCTCAGGCAGGACCGCGAGGATTATCTATACTGCAGATTCTCCTAAATTCTGGCTCTGGTTTTCTCACAGAGATGCTGCAATCCGTACCCTGAAAAATGCGACACTGGAATTCTGCGGAGTAAAGCCTGTGAAAACTCTTTGTTTTCCTATGCTCCGAAAAAGCACACCTGAACAGAGGAAAAAATGGCTGCAGAAAACGAAATCTGTCGGGGAACAAGGTGGATAAATTTTTCTGCTCTTAAAGTAATCATTTAATTCAACCTGACTGACACACCTTATGCAAATACGAGATGCTATCCATATGCTTTCATTTTCAGAAAACATTAGGAAAATCCAGCAGTTAACAGCTTGCAATGGATCAGTAAAAACAGCAGCTTTCAGGCTTGCGGGTTTTTGGCAATTTCAGAGCCGCCGAGTCATCTTCATAAAGCTTGGCAGCCGGTTACTGACGTTGGCGAGAGCAGAGCCCTTCGCAGGTTAAACCGCCGAGGCCTCTGTCAAAAACGCCCCACCTCCAGCCGTAGGCAGCCGTAGGCGGCCGTAGGCGTAAGGTGAGTGACTAAGTCGTATTAACTTGTCTGGAAGGGTATTGTATTCTGGACTGTATTTTCAGACAGGCGGAAAGTCAGCCTGCAGCAGGAGTTCCTTGCGTCTTAAACTCACTTAAACCTAAAGTTCAGAGAATAATTAAGATTGAATATTCCGACCTTGTCTGCATAATAGGCCTGTATGAGAAATATATTCGTATGCATACTTATTATTCTGTCTTCAGTCATGAATGCACAGTCCTTGATCTCGAATTTTTCCGGATCGGAAAGACCTGTTTCTGCACCAGGCATAGGTTCAGGTGAAACGCAGACTGACCCTGTCCTTTCCAAAAGAAAAAATTATCTGAGCTGGCATCAGACTATGGGTCTGGTTACATGGGCGTCCTGGCTTGCGACAAATCTTGCGGGGGAACAGGCTAGGGGCAGTTTCAGGAAAGAGTATGAACCTTATGCAAACCTGGCCTTTCTGCTGAATCCCTCCCAGAACGCACCTTTGTATTATTATATAATGAAATCATCTCCCTGGGATTCGGATGATTCTCAGAGAAGACTTCATTCAACTCTCGGACTGACAACCTTTGCTCTCTATTCTGCGACTGCATTTCTTTCCTTCACAGCCCCTTCCAAAGAAGATACAGTGCCTGAACCGGGCTGGTCCTCCATTTTCACTCACAAAGCCATGATACTCATTCATCTTCCTGCCATGCTTGCAATGCCGTATTATTCCTCTCAGATTCACAGCAGAGGACCGGAAGCAGTAAACGGAATGAGAAATGCCGGATGGATCGGGTTCAGTGCATTAAGCATTGCTATGTTTACATTTTATTTTTAGGAGGGATAATGAAAATATTTATCATTATTCTGGCATTATTTTTCAGTTCGCTCCAGGCAGGAACTTCCATTCTGGATAAGGAAGCGGAATTTACTGCAGCTCTCAAAGTCAAAAAAGTGGAAGGCAAGGTAAAGAATTTTACAGTATCTCCCTTTACGCTCAAAAGAGGAAAAAATTCGGAATTCAGCATTACTCCCTTTTCCATTGTGATTCCTGTAAAAGAACTGAAGACTGGTGATCCGAACAGGGACTCCAATATGCAGGAAGCCTTGGGATATCCGGCAGAAAAGGAAATTACATTGAATATTCAGAGAATCCAGCCGTCAGAAACCGGAGCCTACAGGATATTCTTTCGTATGAAAATCAAAGGAAAAGAAAAAGAACTGGAATCCTCTGCTTCTGTCAAGGAAGAATCAGGAAGAATTGTTGTTTCCGGAAAGTTTTCTGTCTTTTTGCACGATTTTAATATAGATCCTCCGACACTCCTTTTTATGACTGTTCAGGATGAAGTTTTCTGCAGATACCGGTTTTCAATTCAGGCTGAATAATAAGGACATCAGATTTTTCAAGGCCTATAATTTCGAAATTCACCTTGGTGGATTAGATATTTTATAATTATTTAGAGAAGAATAAAATATTCAAAAGCTTTCCAGTAAATAACTCATCTTGCTCCTGCGGTCTGGGGCAGGAAAACCTGCTGACAGGTTGAAGGATCAAAGGCTTGGAAGCATATGCCGCCCTTGTCAACGTTATGAAGCTTCCCGGAAGCATTTTTTGCGGTCGTCTCGAAAAACTGACCTCAGACCATCCCCGTCGATGCTTCATCTGAAACTAAAGGCACAAATCGAGCGAAAAATTGTAATACTGAGTGAAATTGTGCTGGCTTTTCCTGAATAATTCTGCATACTTGATGTATGAGAATTGATGAAAAACTGCGAATATGCATGATTCAGTCCTTTTCCATGGAGACAGACAGTTCTGTTTATCTGTCTGCGGCATTCGTATGAAATTCCTCCGTTTTGCAGCTTTTCTTCTGTTATTTTCAGTCTCTTTGCATTCCCAAAAACAGGTATCTAAGGAATCAAACGGTTTTGTCTTCAGTAAGCTTCATTTTATTGACCATTTTACTTACGTTCTCATCAAAGGCGAGGTTCTGAACCAGTCCGGCCGGTATTATACGGATGCCTACTTTACAGTCAAACTTTACGATGACAACAATGATCTTCTGGGAGTCAGTCTGGTTCTGATTAGCCATTTTGGACCGGGTAAAAAAAAGACATTTGATGCAACAACGGATACAGTAGATATAAAAATGATTAAAAAATATGAAATTGTATTTGAGAACGAAAACTGAATATAAGGGGTTTGCGATGAAGAAACATCTGATAAGTATTCTTTTTTTACTGTTTTCATCCTGTCTGGGTGTAAGTGTAAAGGGCGGGGAGATGGGACTTCTGTGGAGACCTCTTACTGAAGGACTGGTCAAAGAGCCTTTGTTTGCAGGATTTCATTTTCTTCTTCCCTGGAACGACATCTTCATATACTCTGTTCAGTGGAATTCCTACATTGAAACAGTGGATGTACTGACTCAGGATGATCTCAAAATAGATGTGACTGCGGTGATTATTCTTAGACCTATTTCATCGGAAATCTACAGTCTGCAGAAGGAAATCGGTCCGGAATATTATAAAAAACTTGTGAGAGCCGAATTCAGAACCTCAGTCAGAAATGCAATGGCAAAGTATCAAATGATTCAGATTTCCAAAAACAGTCCGGTAATTGCAAATGAAATCAAAGCTACTGTGAATGACAGAATCAAGGATAAACATCTGGAGATTTCCAATGTAGTCATTGATGATGTTGTCTACAGCAAGACAATGCTTGATGCGATTGAAAAAAAACTGGCGAAGCAGCAGGAACTCGAGCAGATGAAATATGAACTCAGTATTTCAGAAAAAAATATCCAGATTGCAAAAATGAAGGCACAGGCTGATGCAGAGGCTTCAGTGATCCGTGCAGAAGGACAGGCAAAGTCTCAGACAATCATTAATTCAAAGCTGACCCCTCGTTACTTGCAGTACAAGGCATTTGAAAATCCAAATTCTAAATTTTTCTTCATTCCTACAGACAAAGGAAATCTTCCAGTAATCGTAAACCCGAATTGAAAAATTCAGCTTTACAATCTGATTTTATGGCTGAGAAGAATCGTCACTGCTGGAAAATGTTTTGTAAAGGATTTACTGAAAATAGCTTTAAAAAGCGGGTCGCGTCTGCACATCTTTCGGCATAAAACCTTCTGATTCATAGAAAGCAGATATTTGTCAGCACGGTGCGAGCTGGGATTTTCCTCTTCCTGATTAATTCCGCAGAATTAATGATTTTGACCGCAAAATGAATACTGACAGCAGTATGTAAAGGAATGAACTGGGCTTTTGTTTGACTAAATTGCGTATATGTGCAAATTTGTTGTTTGAGATTTGAATTTTTTCAGCTCTTTTGATTTTGTTTGCATATAGGATGAAAATGAAATATTTATTATGTGCATCTCTTCTGTTCTTTCTGCTGGATTGTGCTGTGCCTGCCAGTGCAGAAAGAATGACTGTTACTGATTTTCAGGTGAATAAACCTGTCGGAGAAAGAATTTTTGTAGTTGAATCGACCGGAGGATCAATGACTCTTCCGTTCTGGATTTCGAATATTCCCAATGACAATTTCACGGATGCCGTCAGAACATCACTTGTCCAGTCAAAATCATTTCAGAAAATTTCTGACAGTATGGAAAATGGCTGGATTCTGAAAATTGAGATCATAGACCTTGATCGACCCTGGTTTGGAACTGATTTTAAACATAAACTGACTGCCCGCTACACTCTGACAAAAAACGGGAAAATAATATTTAATGAACCTGTCACTGCCGAGGGCACGGCAACAATGGGAGATGCTTTAATCGGTGTTTACAGAGCTAAAAAAGCAAATGAATTTGCGGCAAGAAACAGTATAAAAGCATTTCTCAATGCTCTTAACGATTTAAATGCGGGAATTCAGCTTCAGCAATAAATAGGCACTGGGTGCAGTGGTCCGTCGGAGAACTTTACGATCTTATATTTTCCATACACTTCACAATAATTTAACATCATCTGATGAAAAATTTCGATTGATAAAATAGAATCAATTGATAATCTGATCGGCAAACAGATTTTATGAACGATTCTCTGCTAAATACTCTTCAGCTAAAAACTGATAAAATCCGGACTTTTCAGGGATCAGCTTTTTATTGCCTGCTCAAAAAACTCTATTTTTCAATCCTGATTGTTTCAGCCGTTTTTCTAAACTCCTGTGATTCCAAACAGAAATATACTACAAAAATCGATAAGCAGATTATTACTTACCTCCAGAAAGGCAACGCGGAGAAGCTGGCTGAACTTTTTTCTGATCAGGTCGAATTTGAATATGGGGTAGAAGGGTTTATGATCTATCAGAAATCTTCAGATGAAAAAGAATTTCTGACCAACAAGGATTCTCAGTTTCATTCCTTTCTTTTCAAGCTGGATGAAAAAATTGCAGGAAGCACTTCCTGGCTCTGTCTGAAAGATGCGGTCACAAATGCTTATAAAATTGAAGCAGAGAATGTGGAAGTGCTTGACGACAGATCCTATATTCGTTCTATTCATATTTATAATGATAAAAGTTACAACCGTATTAATTTAAAATGCAAAGATGAAGAAAACTGCAGGATCATATATTTTAATATGGGTTCCAGCAGAATCTGAGGGAAACAGTGGATCAATTTCAAAACGTTCAAGTTATCAAGAAAGCAAATGTGTATTTTGAAGGAAAAGTGACCAGCAGAACTGTGGTCTTTTCGGATGGAAGCAGAAAGACTCTAGGGATTATGCTTCCGGGTGAATACGAATTTGGAACATCTGAAAAAGAAATTATGGAAATCCTTTCCGGAAAACTTCAGGTACTGCTCCCCGGTTCTTCTGAATGGAAAGAATTTGTCGGGGATACTGTATTTGAGGTTCCTGCAGATGCAAAATTCAAACTGAAAGTACAGGAAATTACAGACTATTGCTGTTCTTATCTTGGAAAATAATTGGAGGACTTTATGCCGCCTTTGGCCACTGAACTGCAATCTTCTTCGGATATTCTGAATTTATGGACAGGTTTCAGAAAAGAAGTTCTGGAATGTCTGAAAAAGACACCCGCAGATAAATTCAGTCAAAGACCGGAATCAGGCTGGTCTATTTCTGAAATCGGGGAACATCTGTATCTGACTCAGTGGAGTTTTTCCAGATCAGTGCCGATCACTGTGGGCGGAAAACTCGGCTCGGACACTGATGCTCAGGATCAGCTGAACTACAGAGAGATGAGAGCTGGGCTCACAAAACCAAGAGGTTTCAAAAATCCTGAATCTGTGTCGCCTTTGAGCAATTATACCTTGGAGCAGCTCCTTCCTCTTCTGGATAAGTCCCATAAAAAACTGGAAGAGGTGCTTGCCAAATATTCCAAGGCAGACCTTCAGAAAAGAGGTTATGAGCATCCTGCATTCGGTCTGCTGAATATGTTCAATTACAGCTGGGTGCTTGCTTTGCATGAAGGGGCACATCTGTTCGCACTGAAGCAGAAAACATCAGGGTACTGATCCTGTGAAAATTCTACTGGAATTTCCGCTGACACTGAGTGTCTGTGTATTTCTATTTTTTTCATTTTTCATCATACAACTCGCAGTTCCTCAGCAGATACATATGAAATATTTTGTATCCTATCCCGGAAGCTATAATGCAGTCAATTGGTTTCTTGCGTCCATCAATCATGCATCATTCGGGCATCTTCTCTCCAATCTGATGTTCCTGTTTTTTTTGGGAAGATCAGTGGAGTACAAAGTCGGAAAAGGGAAATGGCTGCTTTTTTATTCAATGGCAGCCCTTGTTTCCGGTCTAGCAGATTCAATGATCAGGGGTGCAATGGGGGACAGAGTTCCTGCAGTCGGTGCCAGCGGCGCAATTGCGGGAATAGCTGCCGTTTCTGCCTTGCTCTGTCCTTATACAATGCCTGCAGCAGGAAAAAAAATCCCTTTTCCCGTTTTTATTGTTTCTTGGCTTGCTGTTTACTATGATTTTACAAATCTTTTTTCCAGAGACAATGTTGCTCACTGGGCACATCTCGCCGGATTTTTTTCTGTTTTTCTTACCGCATATATGCTGAGCGAAGAAGACAGACACAATCTCAGAATGGGCTTTATGTTCAACCTTGTATTCTTCTCACTGACTATCATCCTTCTTTATTTTGTAGAAAACAGATAGTCTACTTGGCACAGGAATCAATTTCTTTCTGCCAGCGGACGTTTTCCTCTTTTCTGTAACTGTTCGGATCAGTCTGTTTTGTATCGAGTATGAAATCGATGATGGTCTCTCCCTTCTTATCATGAGGCAGAGTCCAAAGACCCTGAGGATGCACTTTGTCTGATTCTCTGTCTTCTATCTTTTCTCTTTTCCCGTCCGTATCAACGTAATAGTAACTGGAATGAAGTGAGTCAAACGCAGAGCCGGCAAAAGAGAATTTAGATTTCAGCAGTCCGTCAGGTCCAATCCTGTATATTCGGTAAGTGCCTTCAAATTCGCGATCTTTGCCATCCTTGCATCCGTGTACAATGACGACTCTGCCTGTATAACCTTTTGGAATCAGAAAAATGTTTTTTGAAGAATCTGAGTACCAGATAAAAAGTGTCAGCAGAATGATTGGTGCAGAGGCAATTACTGACTGAAATGCAGTAGGAATTCTCAATCTCGATAAAAACAGGAGGAGGATTCCGATGAGAATAAAACCTATTGCTATGTAAAGAAACCAGCTGTATATAATAGGAAGCCCCAACATAATATAGAATATTCCGGAATAAAAAAGAATACTTTTTTCCTTTCCATTTTTTTTCAGATACCTGTGGATTAGAAATAAAATCAGAATGATTCCTGGAATGGAAATCATAAAATAACCATACATAAATTATCCTCGAATGAATGTCAGAGTCATTTTCCATTCAGGATAAAAAAAGGAAATATTTTATTTAACATGGATCTTGATCTGATGATGAAATGATCCGCACAGCCGTAATTTTTCCTGCAAGGTTTTCAGAACCTGGATGCAGATTTTCCGGTTAGGATGTCCGAATAAATCATATAAGGAAGTACAAAGTTTTTCAAATAAAGATGTGCACTGATTAAAAAATGGATTTTTCTTATATTATTTAAAAAAACAGATTGACTGAAATAAAACTGTCCTTACTATTAGGCAAACTTCAAAAAAGGAGATCCGAGATGAGAAAAAGAAATCTTCTAACAGTTTTACTTATGTTCGGAATGATTTCCTGTCTTTTTTCTCAGGATAAAAGCAGCCGAAGAAATATGATTGACATGAATAAATCAGAAAAAAATTTCGAAATGAAGGTCGGAGAAAAAGCATTCTACGAATTCGACCAGCATGCTTCAATAGGAAGACATGGAGCTTATGTAATTTCAGATAAGAATGTCCTGTCTTTATTAGATCAGGAATCAAAATTTGAAAACCCAGACCGCCCAAAGGGGACGACCGGCGGAGACAAAGCCAAAGGGACATTTATTTTCCAGGCGATGAGTGCCGGAAAAACGGAAGTAACTGTAACTCAAAAATTCAGATCAGAGATAGAAAAAGAAGAAAAGTTTACTGTCACTGTCAAATAATCACTGAAAAATTGCATCTGACCCGCTTCCGATCTGCGGCGGACAGATGCTAAAGATATGATTTTCATAAAAAACAGAATTATCAGTTTTACAATTATCAAGAATTTAGTAATATTATCTATAGTCTATGTGTTTATTGCCGGCTCTTTTCCTGCAGATTCTCCTAAGAAAACTGTACCGCAGCCGGAAGCAAAGCCTAAAGTAAAGACTGCTCCTGTCAAAAAAACAGAAAAAAAGAATAATTCGGATTCTAGAAAGACTGCAGCCAAAGAGAGTAAAAAGGCGGAATGCTGTCCGATAGGCAGGAAGTTTCTGTCAATGGTGGAACTTGAAGAGATCTGCTTCAATGAAGGTTCTACTGAGTTCAGATTCAGACTTCTTATGGATGGAGCAATGTGCTCTATCTCAGATTCCATAGATCTCACTGACAATCTGGGAAATTCCTACAAAGTGTCTCGAATGGACGGTATAGCGGAATGCCCCTCCATCACAAAAAATCCGTTAAACAAAGTATTTACCTGGACTTTTGAAAAAGTTCAGTCTTCTGCTGAGATACTGAATCTGACTGAGGATATAAATGCAATTCCTTTCACTTCAGGATGGGTCTGGTGGTACTGGAATGATATTGATATAAGGCAGTGCAGAAGGAAGTAGGGCTGATGGAAAACCAGCCCAGGAATGAAATTTATTCTTTTGCTTTGACGGGTGGAGGAAGTTTCTTCCAGTTTTCCAGAAAGTTTCTGTACTTGGATTGAAATTCTTCCCGATTTACTTTCCCGCTTTTATTCAAGCCCTGCTGGGATATGAATCTTTCCAAAGAAGAAATTCTTTCCCCAGTAGGAGGATGGGTTTTCAGTACAATTTCATTTCCTTGAGCCTTGCTCATTTTACTTAAATAGCTTGAGGCTCCGCTGACACTGTATCCTGCCAACGAAAGATACATTGCACCTGCCTGATCAGATTCAATCTCTTCTTCTTTTTTTCTTCCCTGCTCAAAGAATTGGCCGACCATTGCATTGACCGAGACCTCAGTCAGTTCATTGATAATGTCACCGCCCGGAGCCATAAAATAAGCGATCATTTCCAGTATGGAGTCTCTTTTGCCTTCAAATTTTCCGGAATGCTGAAGAGTTACGTGGGTGATTTCGTGAGAAAGAATGCCTGCCAGTTCTGCCTCATTGTCTACCAAATCCAATGCTCCTTTTGTTACAAGAATGTAACCTCCGGGACAGGCAAATGCATTGACTTCACTTGTATTGAGCACACCGAAATGAAAGTCCAGTTCCTGTCTGGAGGAAAGTCTGCTGATGGAACTCCCCACTGATTTCAGGTACACTGTAAATTCTTTGTCCTGAATCAGACCGTATTTTTTGGCAAGTCTTGCAGCAAGGGTTCTTCCGATCTGCACTTCCTTCTTTACTCCCGGATCAGGCTCTGCAATTGGCGGAACACCGTTATCTGCAGGTTTCTTTGCACAGTCATTGAAGACAAAAAAAAGACAAGTTATGAAAAGGTTGAATGCAGTCTTTCTCAAATCTGTCTATTCCTCTACTCTGACCTTTTCAAGCCAGTCAATAGATGCAAAATCATATTCTTCTGCGCTTCCTCTGGTTCTGAGGCTTTTGGATTCAGAGTACCCTCTGGCTGCCGCAGTCTGTGTGAATGCAGAAGCTCTAGCTCTTGCTTTTACTGATGTCGATTTGTCAATTTCGGATCCAAAGCTTACTTTGGAGGAAACTGGATTTGTAGACAGAAAAAGCTTATTTACCCAGCCGTCCTGACCGTTGTAGGAAACCTGAATAAACATATCCTTTTCTCCCACTTTTCTGACCGCAGCGCCCTTTGGCAGAGGAGAACCGGAACTGGATGCTGTCGGTGATGACAGAAGCTGAGCAGCGGGACTTTGAACGTACAGGGTATTTGAGTACAAGGCGGATGTGAAAATAAAGACTGCTGGTATTATAAATCGCATAAGATTCTCCTTTGATTTATTTTATAAGACGAAATAGTTTGTCAAGTAAATTAAAAAGTTTCGAGAGAAGAAAAGGCGGATGTGAGATCAGAGATTTCTCTCACACCCGGTGTTTTTACTGCAAGGAGTATATTTATTTTGAGCTTGCCATACTCTGCAGTTCTTTGATTCTTGCAGATTTTTCAGCACTTTCCCATTCTTTTCCTGCAAATACGGAAATCATATAGGGTTTTGTCTTATATTCTTCTCGGAAAGGAATGACAAGTTCCTTGTCCGGTTCAGTAGATTTTGCTGCTTGAATCTTTTTCAATCCCGCTTCACCCTGATTTGCCCACTCTGGATCTATAGGAAGATTGACTCTATGTCCTCTTACATCAGTAATGATATAAGGTCCGTCATATCCTTTATCTTTGAGAATTTTACCGAAATACAGGAAATCCACTTCATTTGTTCCCTGCTTCAACGGTCCGTCAAAAGTGGCATAAGCGAGAAAGTTGCCTTCCTTTGCTTCCTTCAGATTTGCTTCCAGATGATAGGTGCCCGCCTTGTATGCTACAACTGTAGAATGAATGATCAGTGAACCTTCGTTTGTGGACTCACGGAATGTTCCAGTGACTTCTGCCGGTTTGTTCGGTGAAGAGAAGAAATGAGTCGTCACTTTTGCTTTTTTGTTTTTAGCATAAACTATATCAGCTTCTATAGTTATGTTGCCCCAGTCGTTTTTTGTAGGTCTCCACTTAAAAGTAATTACATTGTCCTTTGCTGTTTCGTCACCGTCTCTTCCGTCATCGTTGAAATCCGCTCTCACAGTGGATGCTCTTGTTCCGTCCCATTCTTTTTCTCTCCAGACTTTATGATCCAGAACCTGAACAGGAATTGTAGCCATAGTCGGGTCCTTGCATTCCAGCTTTACATACATATCTGCATTTGGACCGATTACAGCCCAAGTCTTAGGCTGGAGATGGCATTTGTAATTGTTGAGTTCTTTGGAGTTGGGATCATCTGCCATCATCAGTGCAGGAACTTCAATCACGAAAGGGAAAACAATGTCGCGGTGATCATTTGTAATTGGTCTGGAGTTAGGAGGATACTGTGCCCATTCCTTGTACTGAGCCAGAAGAAATTCAGGAGTGACCCCGTCTTCCGGAAGTCCGTCTGCACCGATTTTCCCGGAATTTCCAGAATTCCCGGGATTCTGTGTAGGATCTCCTGTTCCTGAAATATCTGAAGAACCGGACTTTCCGGACTTTCCTTTTGACTTCCCTCCGTTAGAAAGCAGTATTCCTGCTGCGATAATCAGGATTAATGCTCCCCCTGCCACAAACAACCAAAGTTTCGACTGATTTTTACCCATAGCAACCTCTATTTTTTAATCTGAATCTGTTCAAGAGCGTAATCGGTTTGAGCAGTCCCCGCTGACCGAATGTACTGAACTACGATTAACTTTCGTAAGTTCTATTTTTCTCTGCAGAAAGCAAGAAATAAATTTAGAATAAAAATCCAAAAATTGGATAAAGACCGATAGAATAGTGTTCAGTGATGATCCAGTAAACTTGACTGTATTGGATCGCAGTGCCTTCATGCATAGCCGTTCCTGAGGGTCGATTGAAAGTGAATGTCCAAGGGGCCGGTGTACAGTGGGAATAATGAAATAGAGATATTTTTACTGTAATTTTAATTCATAATCAGAATCTGTCAGTGACTGAATCTGACACTTCTCAGTTCAATTTCACAGTCAATGCAGAGTTCCGTTATTTCCCGTTCTGAAGTGTATTTCCCTTCCACCCAGTCCCTGATCTTGATTTCTTTCTGGTGAAGTGCATTTTCAAAGCGTGCAGCAGCTGTTTCACTGTCAGGACAGCTTTGAGTAATTTCTCTGAGTTTAAGAATTTCTTGGTTGCATATGCTGCAGGTAGTCTTCATCTCATTTTATCCTGCCGTTCAAGGCTGTATATACCGCATACAATTTGGCCGCTCTGTTTCGAAACGGAAATCAAAATATTATAATAAAACATAAACGATGAAAAGTCAATTTTTTTCTGCCCGGTTTTTATAAAAACGCAAAAAAAAATTACTTCTGACTTTTCCTGTTTCTGTGAACCCATTCTAAATTTTGGGATCTCTGAGGATTGCAGTAAAAAAAAGTCTGTTTTTAGGAAGCTTGACACAGTGTTTCTGGAACAGAGGTTTTGTCCTGTGAAGAAACTTTCGATCGGCTTTCAGAAATCAGGACGGAGAATTGATGATTGCAGTGAATCGATTCAGCTCGTACGATATTGCCGATTGAAAAAATATAAATCCTAGAAGGCAGTGAGGAATGATATTTTCTGAAGCCAGGATACGATTGCTGTGCAATATGTCATTTACACCTCCAATCATCAGTAGCATACTTTCTGAAGGAAGCCCTTCGCAGCTCAAGGTTTGCGAAACCGTCGGTTGGCTCTCTGCAAAAAACCGCCCCGCCTGCAGCCGTAAGGTGAATTAGTAAAAAGATACGGATAATCATAAGTTTTATATGTAAATGGAAAGCTTTGATGATAAGAACAATTAAGCAAGCAGAAATTAGAAAAGTGAAATTTCTGCATTCAATTTGACAAAAAGAGGATTTGTCGGAACAACGGATTCGGATATACACTCCCTTCTTACAGATTGACAAAAATCGGTTTGCTCCGGGTTATGCAGTTCAATGGAAGAATCAAAAAAATGAAAAGAGGGAAGATATGACTTCAACCGAAAAAAATCCAGACAATAAACATTTATGGGAACAGTGGGCTGCTTTTCTGGGTTTCGTAATTCTGGGTTTTTCCTTGGGCTGGATAGGCATTGTCACTCAATTCATTCCTTTGGATGATGAAATAGGACACCTTTTAGTTTCCAGGGACGGTTGGCATTCTCCCCGACTCATTTTCAATACTTGGGGGCGAACAGTAAATACACTTGCCTATATGCCTATTGCAGCCGCTCCTCTTTGGGCGGCACGGCTTTGGGCCGCAGGTATGACAGTGGCAGCATCATTCTTTGCCTGGGACTTTGCCAGACGGGCAGGACTGCGGACTGCCTGGACTGTACCTTGGTTTATGGCGGCTCAGCCTGCAGTTCTGGAAGGTTCCTGGCAGGCACTCACTCTTCAGCCCCTTATGCTTGCCGGAATGGCACTGCTCTGGACAGGTTCAGCCGGTTATTGGAAAACTGCTGCAATGCTTGCGGGATGCCTTCCGCTGATTCGACATGAGACAATTGTGCTGACAGGATTATTCGGACTGATCTGTCTATGGCGCAGGAAGATTTATACAGGTGCACTGGCTGCAGTTCCGATTCTTTTAAACTTTGGAGCAGCCTGGCTTTTTTTCGGCGATAATCCTCTGTCTATTTTCTTCTCACCTAAACCTACAGAAGTCTACGGTTCCGGCGACTGGACATCTCTTGCCAGACCTTTTATAAACGGAACAGGTTCAGTTCTTCTGATTATGGCAGTCATCGGGGGAGCTGCTGTAAGAAACAGTGCGCTCACTGCTCTGGCAGTCTTTACGTCAGTCTATTTCTCCATACACGCAATACTGTTCAGATTTGGACTGTACGCGACAGGCGGTTATGCAATATTTCTTCTGGCCCTTGCCCCCGGAATTGCCTTATTGGGTTCCTTCGGTTTCGACTGGTTCATTGATGTCGGTATTGTAAAAATAATTACTTTATATGCAAAGCTTTCAGACTTCCGAAAGCCTTTGAAAATTTTAATTGGAGCTCTGATACTCTCTGCCGTCGGTGCATGGGCATTCACCTTTCACAGCATAGGATGGGCTGATGAACAGAACGATGCAATAGATCAGGGGATGGCCTGGCTGAAGTCCAGTCCTTATTCAAAGCTGCCTGCAGAAGCAGCTCATGTCCGCTTCTACTACTTTATGCCTAGACCCATCCCGGTGAATCCCTGGCTCTGGATGAACAGCAGACCGCTGGAATCCCTGCCTGCAGATACAATTGTATTTCGGGATGCAAAATACGGAGATATGTTCGGTTTCCCTAAAGAGAAACTGGAAACACCTATGTTTGAAAGACTTTGGGCTTCCTCCGATGAAAGGGTAATTATCTACAGGAAGAAATTCTGAACGGGATTATCGGAGCTGAAGATTCAAAAATGAATGAGGATACCGATAGCGGAGGTAATGTCAGGTTTCTGTTTTATGCAGAGACTTGACAGAAGCGAAAAAGTCCAATGCTGTCAAGTTAAGGCCATTGTCCTGAGTCTGCCGAACTATGACCTTCATGACAGCATCCTTCGCCGAACTATTATCTCAGATCAGATAAAAGAAGATACATATGAAATGGCAGATGCTTGCTCCAAGCACAAAGAAATGCCAGATCTCGTGGTTTCTAGGCATACTGTCCTTCAGATAGAAAACTGCTCCTCCGGTATACAGAACTCCCCCTGCAAAAAGCCAGTAGAATCCTGTGCGGGGAAATACCGCGTACATATGAGATATGTCCAGTAGAATCGTCCAGCCAGCGAGAACATAAAGCAGAGTACTGAGTCTGTCGTATTTTCCTGTCATAAAACTTTTGAAAATAATTCCCACGACAGCTATTCCCCAGACAAGTCCGAATATAACCCAGCCCATTGTGCCTCTCAGCGGTACCAGCGTGAAGGGTGTGTATGTTCCGGCGATCAGAAGATAAATAGATATATGATCGAATACCTGGAACACTTCTTTTGCACGTCCCTGCAGACTGTGATACAGTGTAGATGAAAGATACATAATAAATAATGTAAATCCATATACAGTACATCCGACGATCTTCCATGGATCGCCCGTTAAACTTGAAAATACACTCAGTAGAATCCAACCCACAAGACTTAAGGATGCTCCTACCAAATGGGAAATTGAATTGATTTTTTCGCCCTTGTACATTTGTCCTCCGGATTTTCGCGGTTTCGCGTTGATGACCGCCGTCTCGCAGGAGCTGCCTATGTTTAGAAGCAGCTGCTTTGAAGCGGCTCCTTCTGTTTACTTGCGGCCAACTTTTTTTATGCACTAAAATCAGTCAAACGGTTTTATTTTGGTCTGTTTTGTTTTTGTTCAGATCAACAGTTAAAAAAAAAAAAAGCCTCGACAAAAAATATCCATCTTTAGTATAAAGAATCTTATGATCTCCTTGGAAATGATCGAAGAAAAAGTTCCCGAATTCACATATGATGAACTGATTCATCTGCCGGAAAAATTTGTA
>DAORDI010000019.1:0-35384 GCA_035345895.1 Leptospiraceae bacterium | reverse complement strand
TTGCCTTTTTCAAGTATACAAACTTTTTCATGGAAAATATCGGAAATGCATTATCTTATGCAGGGTATAAGAATTTTCTGAAACCCATTGATATTCTGCTTCCGGCCGGCATCTCTTTTTATACATTTCAGACAATGTCCTATACGATTGATGTATACAGAGGAATCATCCCTGCAGAAAAAAGTTTTCTTCGTTTCTGCTTTTATGTATCCTTTTTTCCTCAGCTGGTGGCGGGTCCGATTGTGAGAGCTAAAGAATTTCTTCCCCAGATCAACACATTCTTCCGTCATTTTGCAGTGACAGAATTCAAACTTGCAGAAGGTGTCTTCCTCATACTTGTCGGTCTTTCGAAGAAACTTGCTGCGGACTGGATCGGTTCGAATATAGTAAATCCAGTATATTCCAATCCGGAACTTTTCAGTTCATCAGAGACCTGGACTGCAGTGTATGCATACGGAGTTCAGATCTACGGTGATTTTTCCGGATACACTGATATTGCGCTTGGATCTGCAATGCTTCTTGGATTTCATCTCACTGTGAATTTTAATTCTCCTTACATTTCCTGCTCAGTGAGTGAATTCTGGAGAAGATGGCACATATCTTTAGGTTCCTGGCTCAGAGACTATCTTTACATTCCTCTGGGAGGAAGCAAAGAAAAGGTTTACAGAAATCTGATACTGACAATGTTTCTTTGCGGTCTCTGGCACGGTGCAGGCTGGAATTTTATTCTTTGGGGACTGTATAACGGTCTTCTGATGGCATTCGAAAGACTGGTATATAAAGAAGGTCAGAAAAAATACAAATTTAGCTTTTTCAGATGGATTCTCACGTTTCATCTGATCATTTTCGGATGGATTATTTTTCGGTCGGAAAATATGACTCAGTTTATGAAAATAAACAGCGGTCTTTTTGCAGGAAGGGCGGATTTCGTAAACGTCCCAGTGTACTCTGTCGGAATTATAATTATAATATATCTTCTGCAGTTCATTCCTGAAAAAACTCAGAACAGAATTTCCAGGTTCTGGACAGAACTTCCTGCAATGATTTCCGCCTTTGCTGTCTCCGTATTCATTGTGCTGATGCACAATCTGAGAAATTTCGAAATGAAGCAGTTCATTTATTTTCAATTTTAAAAATGAAAAAGATCTCTTGCTTCAGTGAGCAGCCTGATGACCGTCATCAGATCTTCTTTTTTGTGAAGGGCAGAAACTGACATTCTGATTCTTTCTTTTTTTCTGGGTGATGCAGGATATGGAACGCAGTTCACAAATACTCCTCTCTCATGCAGGAAATTTGTCACTTCTTCTGCTTTGAAACTGTCTCCGATGATTACAGGCGTAATGGCGGTCCGGCAGTTTTCCAGGTTGAAACCTCGGTTTCTGAGTTTAGAATGAAAAAAATTTATATTATCATTAAGACGTATATGCCATTCCGGTTCTTCCGTCAGAACAAGCACTGCTTCGTTCAGTGCTGCAGCCTGAACGGGAGAGACTGCAGCAGCAAAAAAATAAGATCTTGAGTAAAAACGCAGATAACGGATAATTTCTTTTTTTGCACATACAAATCCTCCTATTCCCCCAAGAGCCTTGCTGAAAGTTCCCATCACCAGATCAATTTCTCCTTCCAGATCAAAATATTCTGCAGTGCCTCTGCCGGTTTTTCCAAGAACTCCTGTTCCGTGAGCATCATCCACCATCAGCTTTGCATCGTGTTTTTTCACAAGGGAGTAAATCTCATTCAAAGGAGCAATATCACCGTCTACAGAATAGACCCCTTCCACTGCAACCAGCCTGTCCCCGGAACTGTTCCTTGTTCTGATCAGTGTTTTTTCCAGGGACTCCATATCATTGTGTCTGAAAGAGGCAATTCTGGCTCTGGAAAGAAGTCCCCCGTCAATGATGGAAGCATGGGCAAATTTATCTATAATTAAAGTATCATTACTGCTTAGGAAGGCAGAAAGGATCCCTACATTAGTAGAATATCCTGATGGAAATACAATTGCATCCTCGGTGCCTTTGAGGATAGCCAGATTTTTCTCCAATTCTCTGTGAATATCATATGTTCCGGAAAAATGAGGAGGAGAACCTGCGCCTGCCCCATATCTGTCCAGTGCATTTTTTGCAGCAGAGATGACCCTTGGATGAATATGAAGACCCAGATAGGAATTGGAACCCATCATGATCATTTCTTTATGATCTGAAGTAACTGGATCTTCTACAACAGAGCTGTCCGAGTTTTTAGAATGAATGACTCTCCCATAGTGATGGTGTCCGTAAGCTTTTTTATATTCAATGCTTTCATAAAGATCGGTACAGAGGGAAAATATATCGTCTGTCTGACGGCGCTGTACAGTGAAATCGGCCAGGGTTCTGTTCAGTCTGTCTGTATGTGTTCCGCTGCTGATGAAAGACTTTTTCAAAGCCATCTGTTTTCTTTATACCATTTGAGTGTTTCTGCAATTCCGTCTTCCAGTTTTGTTTCAGCCTGAAAGCCGAAATCAGCTTTTGCACGGGCACTGCTGCAGATCCAGTAATTCTGTCCGATTTCAAGAAGTTTCTGCCTGTTCAGGATCACTTTCTTCCCGAAGAGTTTTCCGAAAAAATCGAGCAGATTTGAGACTGCTCGCATAATAATCCAAGGAACAACAATATTTACAGGGTTCCTGTTCATTTTACGGATAATGATTTCTCCAAGATGATACTGAGGACAGTATTCCTCATTTGCAAGAAAATATGTTCTGCCAATTGTGGTTTCAGAGATGCAGGCATCATATATTCCCTGAATTAAGTCCTTGATATATATAATGCTGATATATTTATTTTTATTTCCTGGAATCAGATTCAGTCCCAGTCTGGAGGCCTTGAAAAGTTCAAACATTGCATAATCACGGGGGCCGTAGACGACTGGCGGTCTGATTACAGTCAGTGGAATCTCACCAATATTTTCCTTCAGAAAATTTTCAGCAAGGGCCTTGCTTTCTCCGTACCAGGTAATCGGTTTCAGTTCATCAGACTCGTCTGGAAGTTTTCCGTTTTCCGATGGACCGGCCGATGCAAGTGTGCCGACGTAAAGAAATCGTTTCAGATTCGGCTTCGCGGTCTTTATCAGGTTCAAAAGTCTTTTTGTGTATTCCAGATTTCCCTGAATGTATTCCTCCCTGTCTTTTCCAAATAAAACACCTGCCAGGTGAAAAATATGAGTGCTTTCGGAGACAAGAGGAGAAATTTTTTCCCTCTCACTGATATCTGCACTTAAGACGGTAACTGGCTTGTCTTTCAGCCACTGCAGATTGGAACTGGGTCTGACCAAACATATCACTTTCCAGCCTTTCTGAAGAAGAAAATCTGCCAAATGTGATCCTATGAATCCGGAAGCGCCTGTGATAAAAGCAGTATCTTTCATGATAATTTATATAAAAATGACTTCAGGGAGTCCTGTTTTTTCCCATTTTTTTGTATAATAATAAAATGCTCCCAGCCCGAAACTGATGAAGCCCAGGCAAACCAGCTGCGCACCTGTCAATCCCAGAACTCCAGGGCTTATATCGTCCCGAAAAAATTCTATCCAGAATCTGTTCAAACCGTATGCAGCAAAGAACAGAAAAATCATTCTCTGTTCTGTCGATTTTTTTTTGGAAAGCCAGTTTAGTATAAAGAACCAGATTGTAAGTGAAATCATATCATAGATCTGAGTCGGATGCACTTTAGGATACACTACAGGGAAAGGAACCAGACCTTTTGCAGCCAGCTTTTCTCTGTCAATGGAAGCTCCATCCGGATAAAATACTTTCAGATCGGCCAGATTCTTGAATCCTTCTTTTTTCAGATGATCCAGACTGTCCGGAATCGGCATCTCAGAAAGTCCGACTCCGTGGAGTTTTGTAAATATAATTTCTATTTTTTCCAATGGTTTTTCATCATTTTTGTACAGCTCGGAATAACCAACCCATGTGGGCATCCAGGAAGAACTCTTTTCTGAAAATGTTACTCCTAAAACTGAGCTGGTCGCTTTGCCAAATGCATCACCGTTCAAAAAGCAGGCAGTTCTTCCAAGACCCATCCAGAGAATGGGAGCCACTGCAGCCAAGGAAGAAAGAGCATGAAGTGCATTGATTTTATGAAATCTGCAGAATATCCATACCCCTGCAGACAGACCAAGTATTCCGCCAAGGATGGTGGATCCCTGATTTTTCTCCAGAGCACCTAATAGGATAGATGGGTTTTCGCTGAAAAGATCGAAGTCCCAGATAAGATAATTCATTATTATCGTACCGATGACACCTAAGACAATAGAAAATAGAAATCCGTTGATGAATGCAGTTCTGGAATAACCCGATTTCGGCAGTACAAACAGAAATATATGAAGAAAGGCACCGACTACTGCAAGGAAAGTAAAGAGTCCTTCACCATTGAACATATATTTCCATATAATGATTTTAGGATACATTGTATTTTCCTTATATATTATTTAATTCAGATTTATTTGATGTTTTACATTGGCCGTATTCAGGCGAATCAGCAGTGTCTTCATCCAAGCATAAGCCTGTCCTGAATGAAGACGACTTATTTTACTCCTACTGTTCTACACAGAGAATGTATCTTGTCGTATCGCAGGTGGCAACGTTTTTCCCAAACCAGTCGCCTACAAAAGAAGTAGGGATGACTCCGGGAAATCCTCTCAGTCCTCCGGTTCCGGAAGAGGAATTGGAAGACCAGTTTGAACAATGAGCTACATAAGCGTTTGTCCAGCCCCCGTCTGCCCCGTTGCTGTAGATTCCGGTCCAAGTTTCATCTGTGGAATTGCCCACTGCGGCTTTGATTGCACCGTTTGCAAATATACCGGAAGCATTTGTGGTGAATACAAGAGTTGTTCCGTCAGACTTGTAATAACTTGTACTGGCTTTCAGAACCCAGTCCTTGTTTTCGCTCACTCCGCCGGAACAGTTGTTTGTAGTACATGCAACACGGTTGGTTACATCAGTAATGAACGCTTTGTATGTGCTTGTTCCGGAAGGTTTTGCAGAATCGGAGTTGCATTTCGAATCTGCACCGGAGACCCCGCCGAGATTTCCATCATACTTGGTCGCAGTGAGGAACATTTTTTTTGTGGTGCTTGTGGAAGTGCTTGTAGAAGTGCTCTTGGATGCATTGGTGGAAGCTATAACAATAGCCGCTACACTCAGTCGACTGGCTCCATCACGACAAGTATTGTGACATTTAAAGTTATCATCAGTACACTCCAATGCATATAGAGGTGTGCTGACAGCCACCGCCGCTGTCGTTACGACTGCAGGTTTGATAAAATAGCTCCCTAATGCAAGCCCCCCCAGTCCCTGCAGTCCGATTAAAATTACACCTAGATGCTTTTTTTTCTCTGATGAAAATTTCCTCAATTGTTCCATTTGTCTCTCCTGGTTTGTGTCAAAATGAAGTTAGACAGACAAGTCTTTATTGCAGGGTAGTAAGGTTCTGCATTAGATGACTCTTTCTGCGGCTCGGTCAAAAAAGAATGCTCACGGAATTCTGTTCTTCAGGTTCAATTCAGCCCCAGATTCAAAATGCTGATGACTGAATCTCCGCTTCTCTGCACTCTGTATCAGACAGTCAATTTTTTTAACCGAGGTTTCCATATTGTGCACAGGCAAAAAATTTTCAACCAATTTCCTGAATACTGCGTCTCAAAATGAACTGAATTGATTTGGGAATGGATAGTATAGAATTTCAATAATCTGTCATTCAGGGAAAACCCTGAATATATAATAAAGTATTGTAGCAGAAATCCATGCCTGTAAACAGGCCTCTATGAGCACAGAAATGAATTCACTAAATAAGTTATTCATAAAACAGGAAGTGACATCAAAAGACCTCAATTCATTCATTGATTATCCGTATACTCTTTACAAAGACGATCCAAACTGGGTGCCTCCTCTGCGCATTGAAAGACGGGAATTCTTCAACCCCAAAAAGAATCCTTATTTTTCTCATTCAGAAGTGGCCTATTTTCTTGCCTATCGGGAAGGAAGAATTGTGGGCAGAGTGACTGCGCATGAAGACCAGAACTGGAATTCCCACTACAAATCCAGGCAGGGATTTTTCGGTTTTTATGAATCAGAAGATGATCCTGAGACAGCATCTGCACTGATGAATGCGGCCGAAAACTGGTGCAAAGAAAGAGGACTGAAAAACATCATCGGTCCGATGGACTTCAATTCAAACCATGAACTGGGCTTTCAGACATACGGTTTTGATTCTCCGCCAGTATTTATTCTGAAATATACAAAAGAATATTATATAAAATTATTTAATGATCTGAATTATCACACTGTGGAAAATCTGCTCAGTTACGATGTGCCTGCTCAGGAACCTCTGCCTGAAAAGTTTGCAAAGATGGCAGACAGAGCAAAAAAACTTTGTGGAGATTTTAAGATCAGGAATATCAATATGAAGAAGCTCCGTCAGGAACTGAATCCGATTCTGGAGATTTATAATCAGGCCTGGGGAGAAAACTGGGGATTCATTGCAATGACGCCTGGAGAAATTGATCTCCTGGCTGAACAGTTTCGTCTGATTGCAGATCCTGAGTATATCTATATCCTGGAAAAGAACGGAACGATTGCCGGATTTCTATTCGCACTTCCCGATCTGAATCAGGCACTGGTTTCCAACAGAAACGGCAGACTCTTTCCGATGAATTTTATAAAAGTATATATGAATTTCAGAAAAATAAACAAAGGATCCATTATTCTTCTTGGAGTGAAGAAGGAATTCCGGAACACAGGAATGGAACTGATACTGATGGAAAGACTTTATTCTGACGGAAGAAGACCGCCTCAGAAATACAAGTCCATCGGAACCGGCTGGATCCTTGAGAGCAACAAGCCGATGAATGCCATTATGAATTTTCTAGGAGGGAAAATAGTAAAAAGATATACAGTTCTCTCAAAGGATATCTGAAGAATTTTAATCTTGACAGGACTGATCTGCAGAATAAGTTTTCCCCTATGATTCTGAGAGTTTCTCGTCAACTAATTTCCTTTCTGAAGCTGCTGTTTCCCTTACCGCACGCTGATATGAGACGGAGATGTTTGTGCATGATAATGGTTTTGTATGTGACTGCTCAGTGCTCCACTCTGATCTCAGTTCCTAACTGGCATAAAAAGAACAGTCCAGTCCTGTATTCCGGTACAAGATGTGATGTATCTCTTCTGATTGAAAATGACAGCGGGAAGTCTGATCCTGTATATGCATTTGATCTTCCTTTTTCATTTGTTCTGGATACAGTGCTTCTGCCGGTTTCCATTCCGCTGGCCTACGGATTTGCAAGGGTGCACAAGGAAATCGGATTTTCTGAACACTGTTCAGAAGGGTGAGATTTTGATCGGTTTGAATGTATTCTGTTTGTATTATAATTGCATTATATCTTATTCAGTTCATTCCGGAAAGGACTCAGAAATTATGAAATGAAGCAGTTCAGTTATTTTCAGTTTTAGAGAAAACATAGCCGCCACAGTATAGCGTTCAATGCATAATTCTCAGCCTGGAATCTGATTTTACTTCAGATATTTTTCTTTAATTATATTCATATGATGAATCGTGTGACCAATTACTGCTTTCAGGAATTCCTCAATACTCATCTCAAACTTCCAGACCAGCCCCTTGAATTTCAGCTGCTCCTGAGACAATGTGTCGATGAAACTTATGCTTGAAGCTCTTACATTTTTAAAATCAGTCAGTATCTGTTTATAACTGATTTCATTGAAACGGCTGTTTGCAGTGAACAGTTCCTGATCGTAACCTGCGAGCTGTGCTGTGTCTTTTCTGCTGATTCTCAAAATTCGATAAATCATTATTCTTTCATGGTCAGTAAGATGCCCGACGATTTGTTTAATATTCCATTTATCGGGCGCAAATCGGTAATTGGCTTTTTCTTCGCTGATTGTTTCCAGCAGTTCAAAATCCTCCAGTGAAGAAAATAATTTCAGATAATCTGCCTCCCCTAAAAGTTCAATGTAATAAGGAAAACCATCTGAAACTGCATATTTCATTGCATATTCTCCCTTATTCTTTTTTTAATGGGTTCCAGTATGGACTCCAGACCGTTCAGTTTGATTTCATACATTGTCTCCAGAAGAATTCCCAGTTTTCCTTTTGGAAAACCTTTTCTCTGAAACCACTCCAGATAGGATACAGGAATATTGCAGATAAGTGTGCCCTTGTATTTTCCGAAAGGCATTTCCATATTCACCAGCTGGATCAGAATTTCAGGATCAGGATTTGTCTGCATATCAGGGGATTATATCTTTTATTATCATATTCTGTGAGAGAGGAAGCCGCTTTAAAGTATAAGACTGCATAGAATTTCTTCTAATCTCAGTTTTACTCAAATTATGTCAACTGACAATTCGGCTCTTGCAAATGGGATATTGCAGAAAACGGAGGACTGCTTTTTTGACAGAAAAAATTTTTCAGTCAGGCAGCGGTATCCGGAAAAAAAATCAGAAATCATACAATAAAAATCTTCAGTTTGCGTCATCCTTTACAGAATGTCGGAACAGGCAATTTTGGCAATAAGACAAGACGGCAAGATGGATTCACTGATTCAAAGACTGATCAATTTTGTAAAGAAGAGAGTCAGCTCTCTCGAAGATGCTGAGGATATTGTACAGGATGTATTCTCTGTCTTTTTAGAAGGAAATCTGGCGGAGACTGTGGAGGATCTGTCTGCCTGGCTTTTTCGCGCTGCCAGAAACAGGATCATAGATCTTTACCGTAAGCGGAGCAGTTCTGCAGATACTGGACAGTTATCCGGTACTGAAGAATTTGAAACTGAACAGGAATACAGCACACGCTTCTGGAAGGAACTGGAGACAGCCCTTTCTGAACTGCCGGAAGAACAGAGAGCTGTATTTGAACAGAATGAGCTGGAAGGAAAAAGTTTCCGCGAAATCTCTGAAGAGACAGGAGAGAATATCAATACTCTTCTGTCCCGGAAAAGATACGCTGTCCTTTATCTGCGGGAAAGACTTAGGGAACTGTACGACGAAATGACTGAAGAGACGAGGTAATAAGTATGTGGAGAATTACAAAATTTATGAAATTCTTAATTATAGGTGCACTTGCAATAGGTGTTTTCAGCGCGGGTGCGATGGTTCTCTGGAATGCTCTCATTCCTGAGCTGTTTCACGGACCTGTCCTGACTTACTGGCAGACAATAGGGCTTCTTGTGCTGAGTCATATCTTTTTCAGAGGAGGGCATTTTGGAGGAGGTCACAGATGGAGACATGAGGCCTGGAAGAGAAAGATGCAGAGCAGAATGGAAGGGATGAGTCCTGAACAAAAGGAGAAATTTCTTTCTGAACTGGGCGGACACGGTTGCTGTCACGGTCACAGACATAGAGAAAAAGAAACAGTCTGAATGGAGTGAAGCGGCTGCAGGATCGGGGTTGTGTAAAAGCATACCTCGATACAATTTTCACCGCCGGTCACCGAGCGATGTGCCGAGCTTGTCGAGGTATGAAAAACCCAATCTTTTCAGGGTTTTTTGTATCGAGGCGGCGGTGAAAACCACTCGGCAGCCGCTTTTACACAGTCTCTTCCTGGTCTTTTATTGTATTTTCATCTTGACTTGTTTGCATCTGCCGGAAATCCTTCCGCCAATGGCAAAGCTTTTAAAATAACAGACGGAAGCAGTGATGCTTATGATAAATCAGACTATCATTATGTAATGATGCATCCGGTAATTACAGTTTTGGAACTGGAAAACTATGAAACTGTGCATAGGCTTGGTTTTCTAAATCGAACCGAATAAGTAAAGAAAACAGGATCAATAATTTTATAACTCCACGTCACATTCTGCAGACTCAGTGCAAGCTCCGCGTGATTCTGGTTTTTCTATGCCTTTACACAGCTCTGAAAAATGAAAGACTGACTTTTGGGCACTCACACCGCCGGCAGGCAGTTTTCAGAAAAGAGGAACAAGCACGGTGAGCCTGCCGCCGCAGCGTGCGTTAATAAGTAAAATTACATATAAATTTTCATATAACTCAGCCGATCCGTTTCTTCAGTTCCTCCTGGGAAATAATCCCTTTGACCGGTTCGTAAAAAACAGGGTCAATCGGGAACTTCACTTCAACGTCCTCATATTCTACAATATCTTCCTTCGGATCATAGCTGATAATCGCCGGATAGGTACTGTATTTTTTCTCAATCATCTTCAGAAGGGCGTAGTTTTCTCTGTCGTAGGAAGGGACTTCCATTTTGTTTGCAAACTGGCAGAAATACTTCGGTTTTCCCAGCCAGTAGATCATCAGTGCTGTTCCTCGGTCGCATCCAGGATCTAGCAGAATGCCGTACAGTGCCTCATAATCGTCATCCCAGTTATGCTCCTTTGCGAGCTTGTAATAACTGACAGCCGTTTGGATATCTTCTTCTTTCATAGGGCAGGAATAAATCTTGGAAATCTCGAGTCAAATGCAAATAACCGCTTGACCCAGTTCTTTTTTTTGAAAAAAATAGTCAGGGGTTTTATTATGACAATTTTGATATCCGGTACTCTGATTACACTCGCTCTGCTTGCACTGGCAAATTTCCTGGAAGTAAAGTTCAATGCATTTCAGGATGCAAGTCTGATGAAAAAGATTCTCATCTACCTCGGAAATTCTGTACTGTCTTCCCTGGCTATGGCGATCTTAGGCGCAGCACTCGGTGCAGGGGTCGGCGACGAGAGTGCAGGTGATGCTGTGATTTTCCTTTTCTTTGCAGGACTTGGGATCGGTTTTGTTCTTGGACTGATCTTCACAGGCGCCTGGCAGTACTTCGCCGGCTGAGAGACGGAATGTATTTGAAATAAATTATTTTGCAGGAGGAAAAGTTTGGCATAATATGTATTCAGTATTGATGCTCCTGATAATGTATCTTTTGGGTCTGGAAATGAATTTACAGCCTGCAGAAACTGGATCTGATTGAATCACTGCCTTAAGATAAAGGTGGGGAGATTCTGCTTGAATTTTAAGTAAGTCTGTCGATATATAGAAAAAATGAATAAGAAGTCCTCAAAGGTCAAACAGATATGGAAAGAATTCTCTTTTCAAAGCGGTTTTCTGGCCTTCGCGGAAAATTCTGAAGCAAAAAAATCAGATCTAAAAGACGAAGAGCGAATTCAATTACTCAAAGCAAAGAATTTGAAGGCAGAGGCGGTTTTTTTTCGACGGTTTGAAAATCGCTCATCTCTTCCGCTTGTTTATGTTTACGATTTTACAGAAACGGAAATATCTGAAGAAACAAAAGGGGAGCTGCATAAGTTTATTTGGAATAGCGGAGCTGTTCCTTTATTCATTATTTTTCAAAAGGCAAAAATAGAAATTTTTAACTCCAGCAAAAAAGTAGATTTGGATGAAAATGGAAATCCTAGAGCTGTCCTTCACAAATCTCTTAGCTTCAACGAAACAATCGAACTGGCTGCAATATTCAGTTCATTGGAAAATGGAACATTTTGGGATCAAAAGGAAAACATAAATTATTTACAATCGGACTCAGCATACTCCAGTTTATTAAAAGAGTTAAAGACTGCCAGAACCAGATTTATAAAGGAAATTAATGTAGAAGAATCTTTTGCAAATAAACTTTTACTCATTTCCATACTTATAAAATACCTGGAAGAAAGAACCGGTGCAGACAATAAAAGAATTTTATATTTTAAGAAATATAATAATGCAAAAAATTTCTGTGATGTTATCGAAAAGAATCAGTTTCTCAATTTGCTGAATGATTTGAGTACTCAAATGAATGGAAAAGTATTCGAGCTTTCTGCATCGGAGTTAAAAATCCTGAAAGATAAGAATACCAACTTGCAGCCGCTGGCAGAATTTCTTTCTGCAAAATTAGACGGGAAACAGTATGTGCTTTGGCCTCTCTATTCCTTCAATCATCTCCCTGTTGAACTGATCAGTGGAATTTATGAAGAATTTTTACCCAGAGAAAAAAGCACTGTTTATACTCCACCGCTCCTTGTTCAGCTTTTAATTGATCAGTCCATGCCCATTCATACACCGAGGATGGATCTGAAAATTTTTGATCCTGCCTGCGGTTCAGGAATATTTTTAGTATCTGCTTTTCAGAGAAAAGTGGACTGGTGGAAAATCGAAAATTATAAAAGGACAGGTGAGTTTCAAAATCCTGATTTAACAGCACTTAAGAAAATTCTCAGAGAAAGCATCTTCGGAGCGGATGTCCAAAAAGAAGCGGTCCAAATTGCTATATTCAGCTTGAGTATAGCTTTATGCGATTATTTAGAGCCTACGAAAATCTGGACGGAACTTCGCTTTGATGATTTGAGTGAGAAGAATATTTTAGCAAAAAATTTCTTCACCTATTTAAAGGAAAACCCAGAGAACGATTTTGATTTAGTTATCGGTAATCCTCCTTTTAAAAATTTTGACAAGGAAGGAGAAAGAGACGAAGAAGCTCTGAAGATTCATAAAAAAGAATTGGAGGAAAAGCAATTAACGTCTCCACAAAAACAGATTGCATTTCTATTCTTAAAGTATTCCATGCAAGTTTTGAAACCCAATGGACTTCTTTGCCTGGTTATGCCATCTGCTCCTTTACTTTATAATGATACATTAGAGTATAGAAATTCTATTTTATTCAACAAATACAATGTTCCGCAAATCCTGGATTTTACATTTATGGACAAATCTCTGTTCCAGAAAAGAACTTCCAAAGAAGAAAAAAATAAAGAAAGTGAAAAAGGAAAAGGTGCAATTGTTCCCACAGCAGTGGTGTTCGTGCATAACAAGGAGCCAGATGAAAAAGATATTCTTCATATTGTGATTCGAGATACAGTCGTAGCAAAGAATAAATTATACTTTGAAATTGATTCTTATGATTTTCACTATGTTCCGAAAAAAATTGCCAAGACTAAAGAATGGATTTGGAAAGTAAACCTTTTGGGCGGAGGCAGGATTTACGATCTGATTGATAGGTTGAGTAAATTGCCTACTTTGGGTGAGTATATTAATGAAAAAGAAAAAAAATCTGAGTGGATATTTAATGAAGGATATGAAGTCGGGCAAAGAGGTTCTTATAAAGGGAAGTTTATTCAAAGAAGAAAACACATTATTTCTGAGGCAATTACTGAAGATGGAAAGATTGATATAAATAAAACTGAGCTTGAAACGTCAGAATCTTTCTATAGGGAAAGAAAAGAGGAATTATTTCTGCCCCCTTTAATGCTCTTCAGACAAATAATTGGTGAAAAAAAATTACCTATTGCATTGGTGAAAGATGTAATTCCGGAAGTGGATGAGAAGTATGTTTTATTTAAGGATGGAGTTATCGGTCTGCATGTTCCACAGGAAGATTCTTCTAGTTTAGAAATTTTATATAAGAAGATTCATGATCGCCATTCTGTTTATCGTTTCATTCTAATTGCTACTTGTGGTCAGTTAGCCCAAAGAGCGACAGAAATTAAGAAAAAAAATATAGAGTCTTTACCTTATCCCGAAAACGACCTCAAACTTTCCAAATTAGAAAAAATCATTATAGAAGACGTTTTAAATTTCTATTCTAAACTAGGTGGCTATGACTCCACTCTTGATAATCCTGTAGAAGAGAAACAATTATTCGAATTTGGAAATTTACTATCTGATATTTTAAATTCAGTGTATGAGAAAAATAAAAAGAAATTTCATCAGCATAAAATCATCATTACACCTTCTTTTGTATGCAGTTCTTTTCAGTATGGAAGTTCTGCCATTTCTAAAAAGGAAATGATAGAGAAGTCGTCAAAGTTGGAAGAAAGTCTCGAAATGCTGGTGCGAAAGAACTTAGGAACCAGTGCAAGGATCAATCGTATCATTCTTTTTTACCATGAAGATAAAATTTATCTGATCAAACCTATCAACTGCAGGTTCTGGTTAAAATCCATTGCGATTCAAGATGCAGATGAGATTTTAATGGACTTGATTGAATCAGGATATTAGAATGTTTGCTGAGTCCAAAGACGAAAAAGCCAGGCAAGCAGAAGTTAACGGACTTGAATCAAATCAGCATATAGATTGTATTTTAGTTTATCTGGAAAAATACATTCCCAGTTTTACTGAAAAAACAGAATTACTGGAAAATGAAAAAGAGAATAAAATAAATTCTAAACTTTCGATGTATCTAAATCGTTCCATAGCAGAGGAGAATCACTTTCCTTATATTTTTGATAGAGAAAATCCTGATTCAAAGAGTCCTGAAGATATTATCGTTTCCTATAAAGCAGGTCGAAGAGAAATCACTGTATTTGTAATCGAATGCAAAAGATTACCAACACCCCCGCCAGAAGACAGAGAAAAAGAATATGTTTCAGGTAAAGGTGCAGGGATCCAAAGGTTTAAAGAATTAGATCAAGGTAAAAATTTTTCAATAGCGGCTATGATTGGTTATATCGAAAAAGAAAATTTTTCTTATTGGTTTACGCAAATCAATTCTTGGATAGAAGAACTTTCCAACCATGAAAAAACGATATGGAATCACAAAGAACGATTGCAAAAGGAATATGATAGGGAGGATTTTGCGAAGTATATTTCCAGTCATTCTAGAACCGATCGACCTCCGATAAAGTTAGTTCATTTTTGGATTTTGAAAAGCTGAGATAGAGAAAGGAGAATCAAAACCGACAGCAAAACAATTGATATTTACAGTGAAATCGCGAATAAAATTAAAATTGAAGTGTAAAAATAAACTGGACTTTGTCAGCACTGCATTGAGCATTATTCCGGTGCCTAGGGATCGGCTGGTTTAGCGGAGGATTAAAAATATGTTGAATGGGAAATGGAAGATTCTGATTGAGTGCATTCCTTATATGCTGGGGATGCTTGGAATGAAGTATGTAATTTCTGAGCCCCTTGGGTATCCTGGAATGATTGATTTTTCCGATGTGGCGCTTGTTCTTACCGGCGGTATTTTCCTGATCGGTTTTATGCTGGCGGGAACAATGGCAGATTACAAGGAGAGCGAAAAGATTCCCGGGGATCTGGCCAGCATTTTTGAAACATTTGAAGAAAGCATTCATCAGGGAGTCAATGCAAACAAGACTCCGATTGAAAAGAAGATTTATATGACGGAACTGAGGGCTGCCATCGATGCTGTGATGAAATGGCTCTTGAAAAAGCTCTCTCAGGAAGAAATGTATTCTGCCCTCAGCAGACTGGGAACCTATGTCTGCAAGTTTGAGAAAGAAGGCGTGAACGGCGGACTCTGCGGCAAGATGCTGGGAGACATTCACAATGTCAGAAAACTGGTTACAAGGGTGGGTGTGATTTCGCGGACAGGATTTCTGGCCACCGGATACGCTCTTTTGGAAGTGCTGATTGCCTGTATCATTGCAGTGCTGATGATTGCCAAATTCAAGAATCTGATTGCGGAAATGATTATCGTAGCATTTGTCACTCTGATTTATGTATATATGTACAAACTGATCAAGGATGTGGATGATCCGTTTGAGTATGATCCTGACGGTGAGACTGGGGTTTCCGAAATTCCTCTTTTTCCTATGGAAGAGTATATAGAAAGACTCGAAAAGAGGATGTCTGATGGAAACTGAGAAGTTTGATGTCATAGTAATCGGAACAGGCCCTGGGGGAGAAGGGGCTTCCATCAAGGCTGCAAAGGAAGGAAAGAAAGTTGCAGTCATTGAAAAATGGGACAGGGTAGGCGGCGGATGCACTCACTGGGGAACAATTCCCAGCAAGTCTCTGCGTCAGGCGGTTCAGCAGCTGGTAGAAGTCAAGGCAAACCCTCTTTTCGAAAGGACCAACGTTCAGATTACTTTTCCCGAGCTTCTGAAAACGGCAGAAAATGTCATTTCCAAGCAGGTGAAAATGCGCCAGGATTTTTATACCAGGAACGGTATAGACATCATCAAGGGAAAGGCCAGGTTCAGAGATGAGCATACAATTGAAGTGGTTCAGCCGGACAAGACGATCTCGGCAGTCTGTGCGGCAGATTACTTTGTAATTGCAGCAGGATCAAGGCCCTTCCGTCCGACAGACATTGATTTTAACAGTCCGAATATTTTTGACAGCGATACAATACTGAATCTGAACAGAACTCCTTCCTCGGTGACAGTTTACGGTGCGGGAGTCATCGGGTGTGAGTATGCCTCCATTTTCCGAAATCTCGGAATCAAGGTCAACCTCATCAATACAAGGGACAAACTTCTTTCATTCCTGGATGATGAAATCATTGATGCACTTGCCTATCATCTGAGAGAACAGGGAATTCTGATACGTCATAATGAAATTTACAGTAAAGTGGAAACTGTGAATGACGGTGTAATTATGCATATGGAGTCCGGCAAGCAGATCAAAACGGATATACTTCTCTTTGCCAACGGGAGAACCGGGAATTCAGAAGGACTCGGTCTGGAAAAACTGAACATCAAAGTGAATGGAAGATCCCAGCTGGATGTAAATGAAAATTATCAGACAAGCGTAAGTCATATTTATGCAGTGGGCGATATAGTGGGGCATCCGAGCCTGGCAAGCGCTGCTTATGATCAGGGAAGGTTTGCATCCACTCATATTATAGACGGGATGTGTGAACACAGGCTTGTGGAAAATATTCCTACCGGAATTTACACGAGTCCTGAAATCAGTTCCATAGGAAAGACAGAAAAAGAACTGACAGCAGAAAAGGTTCCTTATGAGGTTGGGCATTCACTTTTTAAGAGTCTCGCAAGAGCCCAGATCACAGGAAGAACTGTAGGCATGCTGAAGATTCTGTTTCACAGACAGACTCTGGAAATACTGGGGATTCACTGTTTTGGAAGCGAGGCTTCGGAGATCATTCATATCGGACAGGCAATCATGTCACAGAAGCCCCCGGCAAACACATTGATGTACTTCATCAATACAACATTCAATTACCCTACGATGGCGGAAGCTTACAGGGTTGCTGCATTGAACGGAATCAACAGGGTATTCTGACGGCTTATGACAAAACGAAGGAAATGGCTGATTCTTGTTCTGCTCTTTCTCAGTTCTTCCCTCGTGGCGTACATTCTCTTTCTGATCAATAAGTCCAAAATAGAAGCAGCTGTTCTGGAAAAGATTCAGGCTCTGAGCGGACTCAATCTGAAAATCTCCGAAAGAAAACTGATTTTTTTTCCTGAACCCGGGATTGTGCTGAGCCAGGTTCAGGCAGAAAATTCAGGATTCAGCAGCAGAAAAATTTTTCAGGCAGATGCAGAGGAAATCTCATTTCATGTGACTTGGAAATCCCTTCTTGGAAAAGAAATCGGGATCAAAGATGCTGCAGTAAAAGGAATGAGGTTTCATTACTTTTTGGAAAAGCCTGAAAAAGACAAAAAGGAAAAAAAAGAACAGAGCGAAAATCCGTTTCAGGAAATGAAGAAGTTTTCTATGTCAGCATTCTCCATAGAAAGGTCTTCCATAATCGTATATAAAGATGATAAAATTATTGAAGATTTTACTGTTCAGGAATTTTCCATAGACAATTCCATTATTCAGGGGCTTGAGATATTTTTGGATATAAAATATCTGGATGGACGCGCAAAAGGAAAAGTCATTTTCAGAAATGATTCCTTCACGGAAGATTTTGACAAATGGAAATTTTCAGCAGATCTGGATCTTACTTCCTTCAGATACAAGTTTCTGAAATCATACTATTCTTTTTTTCACAGGGCTGATTTTGACAGATCGGAACTGACAGGCAACGTGTATCTGACTAAAAAGACAGGAGAAACATTTATCCGAATCAGTACAAAACTTCAGGCAACAAATCCTAATTTTTACGGTATGCCTGCCCTTCCTCCTCTGGAGCTGAACAGTGTCCTTCTTCTTCATTATAAACCCTGGAAGCTGGTCTTTGAGACGGCCAACGTCAATTTCGGTTCTGTCGCTGTCGGATCGGCTGCAGGGGAGCTCAGCTTCGGAAAAAATGTCAATCTTTATCTGAACATCTATGCTAATTATGCAGATCTGGAAAATCTGATCGGATTCATCACTTCCTTCTTTTATTTTACTCTTCCTCCTGGCGGAGACAATATCACTTTTTCGAGCACAATGATTGCACGTGCAGATCGGGTGAGGTTCAGGGACTTTGACCTGGGACCCGCAAGGGTCAATCTAAATATAGTCAATGCGAAAGTAGGAATTCAGATACTGGAAGGAACTCTTTACGGGGGAAAGATCAGCGGAAGCGGAACTGTGGATGCTTCGTATGCTCAGACCAGTTATTCCTTCAATGTGAGTTTAAGCGAATCTGATGTGGAAAAAATCATTAAAAAATATTCGAAAGAGCCTGTCATCAGCGGAAGAATCTCCTCTGAATTCAGTTTTTATTCAATTGGAAACACGACTCAGGAATTCATAAAGAATTTTATAAGTTCAGGTTCTGTAAAAGTCGAGAGCGGAAAACTTCTGGGATTTGCGAACCTTTACAAGCCGATTATGCAGATCGGAAAACTCCTGAATTTCACAGGACCCAAAGGGGAGAGCACTGAATTCAAATCCATAAATATGAAGTTCAGGGTCGGGCAGGAAAATGTAGATATTAAGGATTTTAAGCTCACAGGGGTCGGTATTGATGCTGCAGGCAAAGGAAATGTGGATTTTAAGCTAAATTCAGACTTTCGGTTCAATATAGGGCTTGCAGGACTTGCAGGCAAAGCTTTCAGTGTCCCTATAGTATACAAAGGAACACTTCCTAATGTAAAGGGATATATTGATCCAGTATGGCTGGGAACTGTGTACATTGGAAGCACAGTCATTCCCGGCCCAATCGGCACAACGGCAGGAGGCCTTGCCGGAAATGCAATTTCTGACTATGTGCATAGGGCAGTAGAAGGATTAAAGGAAGTGTTCTCAATCGGTATTGGCTCAAAAAAGGAGAATGAGAAGTGACTGAACAGGTAAAAATCGGTGTGATTGGCGGAACAGGACTTTATGATCTGGATGGAATGGAAAAAATTGATGAAGTATTTCCGGAGACTCCCTGGGGTAAACCTTCTGACAGAATTACAATCGGAAAGTTCAAGGGAAAACTGATTGCATTTCTTCCCAGACATGGGAAAGGGCATTTTATATCTCCTTCAGAAATTCCGAATCTCGCAAATATAGCTGCACTCAAAAATCTGGGAGTGGAAGAGATTGTAGCTTTCAGTTCAGTAGGAAGTCTTCGTGAAGAAATTGCACCTCTCGATTTTGCAATTCCTGATCAGATCATTGACAGAACAAAACACAGGGAATCCACTTTTTACGGGAACGGACTTGTGGCTCATGCTCCTTTCGGTGATCCGTTCTCTCAAAGCCTGGCAGACAGAATCAAAAAGGCCGCAGACAGGATTCAGCTGAAAATGCACACAGGAAAAACGCTTGTCTGTATGGAAGGTCCTCTGTTTTCCACGAGAGCAGAATCAAAAATGTACAGGCAGTTCGGAGGCGATCTGATCAATATGAGTGTCCTTCCTGAATCTAAACTGGCCAGAGAAGCAGAGATTGCCTATCAGATGGTATGTATGTCCACTGATTATGATTCCTGGAAAGAACACGAGGAAGCTGTGACTGTGGAAATGGTAATTGCCAATCTGAACAAAAATGGTGCAAATGCAAAACGCCTTCTGGCAGAGCTGGTGCCTGACCTCGGAAACGGAGATGATCTTTCTTTGAAAGGAAGTGCAAAATTTGCAATCATCACTTCACCCGAAAAAAGAAACCCTGAGCAGATCAAAAAATTTCAGTATCTTTTCGGAAAGGATTTTAAGTAGGGTTGCAGTTCAATTAAAGCTATGTCACCCTGAGCAGCAGTTTCCAAGTTTGCTTGTCGAAGGGTGCCGATAGACCATGGTTTGACAAGCTCATATGACAAACCTTCTATGATCTGCCGACAAGTATTATTGCAACTTTGTCAGGTTGTAAAAATCAAATACTGTATATTTATGATAAAATATACAGTATTTAGGGATTTCGGACTGTGTAAAAGTAAAAAATTGCAATGAAGGACACGAAAAACACGAAGAATAAATTGAAGTAATTTCCATTAAACTGGAGTTAATTCAAGGTATTGGAAAAAAACAGTAGAATTTTCGTAACTACTTAGAGGAAAATACATTGTAAGAGAATTTATAGAGAAATGCCTGAAAAGCGGGGTCTTAGGGGTTGCAAACCCCTAAATCATCCCGATAGGGATCTGCCTTTTCTTGCTTTTTTAAAAGCAAATTCTTGAAAAACGGATATTTTTAACTACGAAGCCGCAAGGCTGAGTAGTTACGAATTTTCTAATATATTATCTGCGCGATGTGCTGAGCAGCTCAGCGTGTCGAAGCATTCAGCTGGGGTGGAAATGCATTTATGCAGCCCCGCCGGCAGCGGCATCCAAGCTTGCGGGCGTTTTCCCTTTCTTAGCCTTTGGGGATCTGTTAATTGTCTGCAGATGGGAATAGTGCGACTTGACAAAGTCGCATTATAATGATGTTTGTTTTCAGGAAAAGAGATTTAGTGATCTTTCAGACTGACAAACCACGCTGGCTTAGAATTTGCGATTTATTAAAAAAGGACATTACAAAAAGATGAAACTGACTGATTTGGGTTTTTCTTCTGAATATGCGGATATATGTGAACTGATGTTTTCCGAAAACCGTTCTGAAGCTTTTTCTGAAATAGAAAAATACAAGCACACAGAAATATATATTCCTCTTCTATTCATAGCAGCCGTCGAATCATTATGGAGAAATGAAGAAAAAAATACAGCACTTGATCTTCTTAAGCCTATGATCACTCCGGCACAGGAAGACTCTCTCAGACATTGTTCGCATTTTTTTGTATGGTGGGGGATTTTTTCCCTCAGACTGGCGGAGTCTGTGAAGGCGGATCCGGAATTTCCTCTGGCACCGTTCTGGAAAGAAATCATTCTGCTGGCTTTTTACAAGACGGGAGACGGGGGCGGTACATGTTATAATTACGGTCTGCTTCCGATTTCTGTGATACTGGAACATATCCTGGAAAAACAGTATTATATGACGGATCTGAACGATTTCTTTCTGGAGGATCTTCTGGATGAGCTGGCTTCACTGGATACGGACACACTGAATCTGATAGAATGCCCTTTTACGAAAATATCTTTCAAGCCCTGGACAAACCCAAATGTCACTTCATTATACATATGGCTTGGGACTCCTTACCGAGTGATGCGTGTCCTGAAAAAAGCATTTCCGAACTGGAGCGAAGCCGCAATCAAGGAAGAGGCAGCCAATGCAATCAAATCAGCGGAAGAGTCTCAAAGAAAAGGTTTTGACGATGTCCTTTTTTATTCCCGGTCTGCTCTGAATTTTCTTCGTCTGATTTCACCGCAAAACCGTAAGTCATCCTATTATAAGATGCGGAAAAAAGCATACCGTCTCGCAGGACGGGGCAAGATGGCGGAATACAGTGCAGTCAGATACGGGATTTAAGAGCGATGAAAGCTCCTTATTATGAAACTTTCTGATTTTGGTTTTTCTTCTGAATATGAAAATATATGCAGACTTATGTTCTCTGGGAAAAGAAAATCAGCTTTTCTGGAAATAGAAAAAAGCGAAAACAGGGAACAGTATATCCCCCTTCTTTGCCTGGATTACGCTGAATCCATCTGGTTTTCTGCATTGCGCCGCAAAAAGGAAAGAAATCCGGCTCGGAAACTTCTTCAGTCTCTGATCACTCCGGTACAGGAAGATACCCTCAGACATACTGCACTCCATTTTGTCTGGTGGAGCAAATTTTCCCTTCGGCTGGCAGAATTGGCCAAGGCGGCTTCTGATTTTCCACTTGCACCGTTCTGGAAGGAAATTGTTCTGCTGGCTTTTTACAAAACAGGAAACGGAGGAGGTACATGTTATAATTATGGCCTTCTTCCAATTTCCACTGTCCTGAACCATATTCAGGAGAAAAATCCGTATCTGGCCGATCTGAGTGATTTCTTTCTTCAGGATATTCCGGATGAGCTGGCTTTATTGAATACCAGAATTATCAATATTACTGATTGTCCTCTTACAAAAATGACCTTCAAGAAATGGAGAAATCTCTTTGTGAAGCAGATAATTATCCGTCCCAATATCCCGTATCGTGCCATGAGGGTTCTTAGGAGAACTTTTCCGGAATGGGATAATGCAGAAATCCTGTCGCAGGCAGATTATTTGCTGAAATTTGCAGAGGAAAGGAAATCTGTCGAAAGTCAAGAGGCTCAGAAATTTGGACTGTATGCACTCAATCTTCTCAGACTGATACCTGCAGATTACCGTAAGCATACATATTACCAAAAGAGAAGACAGGCTTATGTTTCAGCCGGAAATGAAAGAATGGCTGAGTTTTGTTCAATTCATTTTTAAGGTCTTTAATTATGCTGAGCTGAGGCAGACTGTCCAAGGAATCAGACTGTTGTAATGGAAATATCCGACACTGCTCAGACAGGTCAGTCTAGAAATGTAAATACTTGGATTCCAGAAATGAAACAGCACCTTATCATTTTTTTATTGCTTGTATGCTTTGGACTGCCGAGTATTGCAGTAGCATATAAAAAGAGAGTTTTTAAGATGACATTACCTTTAACGGTTGTATTAAGATCTTCCAGGTCAAAGCATTTTCTATGTCCGGCACTGGGAGCTGTATTTTTTTTACTCTCCGTATGCGGCCCTTCCAGGCAGACTGAACGGCTTCAGAAAGATGCGATGGCATCTTTTGGAATAATCCCTTCCCCCTCTGCAGAATTGCAGAATTCTCCGATCGTTTCCTTAGGGAAAAAACTTTTTTCCGATACGATTCTTTCCATGGATCAGAAAATCTCCTGTGCCAGCTGTCATTCTCTGACAGGGGCCGGTGTGGATCATCAGCGTGTATCGTCAGGGATTAAAGGTCAGACAGGAAGCAGAAATGCTCCGACAGTGTACAATGCTGCACTTCATACGGCTCAGTTCTGGGACGGGAGAGCAAAGGATATTCAGGAGCAGGCAGGCAAGCCGATACTGAATCCGATAGAAATGGGAATGCCTGATGAAGACGCAGTCATCAAAAGACTTCAGAAACATCCGGAATATCCTGAACTCTTCAGCAAAGCATTTCCTCAGGAAAAAGAATCTCTGACTTATAAAAATATGACTAGGGCCATAGGAGACTTTGAAAAAACCCTGATTACATCGGATCGTTTCGACCGTTTCCAGAAGGGTGATCTTTCTGCATTGAATAGAAGAGAGCTCAAGGGCCTGCAGCTTTTTATGGAGATCGGCTGTGTGAGCTGTCATAATGGACCGCTTCTAGGGGGAAATTCTTTCCGCCGGTTAGGCGGTGTGCGTCCTTATGACAATATGACTGATACTGGACGTTTCCAGGTGACTGGAATTCAGGCTGATATGTTTGTATTTAAGGTTCCTTCTCTTCGAAATGCAGGCGTTACCGGTCCTTACTTTCACGATGGAGCTGTTCCTTCACTCGAGCTCGCTATTGAAACTATGGGGGTTCTGCAGTTTGGACGTCAGTTGAACCGCCTTCAGAAAGCATATCTGGCTGATTTTATCAGAACAATGACTGACAGCCGATTTGAGGTGCAAAATAATGAAAAATAATTATATTAATTTCAATCTCCGTTCCAGGAGTTATGCATTTGTCGGACTTTGCATAGGAATTGCATTTCCTGTAATTGCACAGTTGTTTGATATTTTTTTTGTAAACAATCTTTATTTTGAATGGGACAGTGTGCAGTATATACATATAGAAAATCCGCTTCATTTCTTTCTGGATCTCATGCCTCCGACATCTGCCTGTATTGCATACTACTTGGGAAAAAATGCAGATCAGGTTTCTTATTATTCAGAAAATCTGAAGAAGCTGGTGGATGAACGGACTGAATCGCTCACAGGACTGCTTTCTAAAATTGAAGAGGCATCTCATACGTCTGCATCTTTTTCCCGAAGGATTGCAGACTTAAGCACAGATCTGTCACAGCTTGCCAATGAACAGGTTTCAGTGACAGGCAAGGTTACAAATGCAGTTCAGGAAATTACTTCTGGAACAGAGGTTGTGCATGAAAGCATTGCTGAACAGACAGAAGGTCTGAGAGAAAACAGCAGCATATCCGGTTCTCTTGTGGAATCATCTGTAGAAATGAAAAAAAATATGGAGGGTCTGAAGTTACTGGCAAAAGAGTCTTCAGCAAAAGCGGTCGCAGGTGATTCTGTAATCAATGATGCTCTTCAGGCAATGAATGTGATACGTACACAGTCAGAAAGAATCAGCGAGATTGTGATATTAATCAGGGATATTTCTGATCAGACAAACCTGCTTTCACTGAATGCTTCCATTGAAGCGGCTAGAGCGGGTGACAACGGGAGAGGTTTTGCTGTGGTGGCGAGTGAGGTATCAAAACTTGCTGTCCGCACAGCGGATAGCGTGAAAGAAATTGACAAACTGGTGAAACTGACAAATGAGGCAGTGAAACAGGGTTCGAGCCAATTCACTTCCGCAGCAGAAAAATTCAAGGACATTATAGCTCAGGTGGAGCAGATAGACCAGGCTTCCAACCGGCTCCTGGAAAGAGTAGAAGAGCAGACTGTAAAAGCAAAGGATATGGGAAAATCTGCTTCCGACATCGCTGCAATTGCCGAGGATATCAATTCTGCAGTATATGAACAGAAACATTCCGTATCAGTGGTCAATCAGGATTTACAGCTGATTCAGACTCGCAGTGAATCCGTCGGAACGGCCTCTGCCGATTTAAAAAATCTTGTCCTTGATCTGGCCGCACATACAGAGCTGCTTCTTTCCATATTCAGACAGTTTCGTATGCAGTGATCTACAGTTTTGAAACTTTTACCAGCATATTTCTTCAGGAGATAGAAGGAAAAATATACGGGGGATCCATCGTGGCTCTGGGAAATTCAGATATGGTGATCCATGCAGAAGGAAAGAAATACTTCATCGAAGTGAAAAAATACTGCAGTCCCCGCAAATCTGAAAAAGGCAAAACCCAGCCTGCCTGCTATGTGAAAAAAGCCGGACTGCGGCAGGGAGTTTATCCTGTTTTCTTGAGAAAAAATATGGATGAAGATGTTTCAGACTGCAGTTCGGAAATTATAGATGAGATTATACTAGTTTTCAAAAGTCTTTGCATATTTATTTGTTCACGACTCAGTAAAATCAAGTCTGCCATCCGGGAAAAGCGCAATTATTTATGAAAATGAGTATAATATAAAGACTTATATCATCAGATATGATGAAGAAAAGGATTTTTTAGATAACCGCAGAAATCACAATACTCCATATCCCAAAAAATCTCAGGATTTTTCTCCAGAGGCTTTTCTGCTTTATTTGGAATTCTGCATAGGACTTTTTCATTTTATAACTCTTGGCTGCTAGTTCAAGTCCGGCCTCGTCGATCAACTTCATATCCTCCGCTTCTTCCTGCGTCAGCCCGAAGTCCAGGCAGGACTTTAATCTGTCCGCATAGAAATTTTTTCTGAATTTTTCATCTGTGTAAAGAAGTGCCAGAAATGTTTCAAACTTCGGAGAGCTCATGGATTGATCTGCCTTTTCCAGTATGAGGATGGATGGCAATCTGTCCAGAAATAATGGAAAAAGAGTTGACTGAAGAGACTTAGCCTTTACTATGAAGAAGTAAAATTCAGGCGGAGGGGAAATGACAACCATCACGATAACAATTCCTGACGATTTAAAAACTATTCTTGATGAAGTGGATTTTCCAATATACCTGGATGCCTTGAAAATTATTGCAGGAAACAGACTTGCTGAAAAAGAGAACAAACTTGCAGGGATATCAGAAAAACTGCGCTTTTTTGAACAGAAATACAAGCAGACTTTTTCAGCTTTTTCAAATAATGTTCCGACAGATATTGAGGCTCATGAAGACTGGGTTGATTGGACCTATCTGAATCAGGTGCATACAGAATTGTCTCAGGCAATTAGAAAATACAGACTCATTTTGAATAAATGATTCAGGTTCTAGATAGTTTTAAAGACATTATCCGTACAGCAGAATTCATTGAGTATGTCTGTGAAGAAGAAGTTTCCAGACTCAAAATGAAGCTGCAGTTGAAAGATTCTTCTTATCTGTCTGTGAGAGAAGTAAAGTACCGCGACAGTGATCTGTACAGTTATTTTTGGTTAAGAGAAGACAATACAGTAATTATGGGATGGGATAATGCTCCTCATCACAGAGAAATTGAAACTTTTCCATATCATAAGCATATAGATAATAGAATAGAACCTTCCGACAAAATGACATTGAATGATGTTTTATCTGTAATTAAAGATTATATAACTTAAGAGTTTTCATTTTATGCATCCGTGTAAAGAAGTGCCAGAAATGTTTCAAACTTCGGAGAGCTCATGGATTGATCTGCCTCTTTGAACTGATTCTCTGGCACGCTGAAGTTCATTCAGAATCTGTGAAAATTCCGGATAATTTCCGTCTCTTTCCAGAATCACATCAAAACCGTTTCTGTGAACTGAGGATGTAAATTCCAGAAGTTCATACACCTGCTCAGGAACAGAATGTCTGTGGGTGTCGAGAACAGTATTCCCGATCCTTCTTCCTCCTGCAATATGCACTGTTCCTATTTTACCATGTGGAATAGATAATATAAATTGCTTAGGATCAAATCCGAAATTTACCGAGTCTGCATAAAGGTTGTGAAGATCCAGAAGAATTCTGTTTTCCACTGTTTCTGAAATTTTCTGAATCCATTCTGTATGAGTAAAACGGCTGCCGGGAGGATCGACTGGAGAAGCAGGATTTTCCATACTCGGAGAAATCCCGATGATCTTTTCTGTCTTCTCCAGATTTGCAAGAAGTCCTTCGAATGTATTCAGATTTCTGGGAGGTGCGCCCAGATGATGGAGCTCCACTCCGAGACCCCTGACAAATGCGATATGTTCCGACCAGTATTCCGGGCGTATCAGATGAATGAGTTTTGCAAATCTTGCGAGTCTCTTCTCTTCAATTGGAATTGTGGAAGCCAGTCCCAGCTCTATTCCGTGCAGCGTGACCGGAGACTGTGAGGAAATAAATTTTAGAAGCTGGATATCTTTTCTGGAGAAATCCAGATAGTCATCGATGATGACTTCCAGTATTTCTATTCTGTCCAGATGTTTCAGAATGGCTGAAGAGATTTCATTTCTCCAGCCGAGTCCGATTCTGACTTCAGTCCCCTCCGCCGCCACAGCCGCCTCCGCATCCACCCCCGCATCCGCTTCCGCCGCCGTCGGAACCGCAGGAGGATCCGGAACTGCAGGACGACCCGCAGGAAGAAGAGTCGCTTCCCCAGGAAGAACTCCAGGAGTTGGAATAGGATTTCGGATAGAGTTCCTGCATAAATGCAAATTCTGTCCCGAATGCACCGATGCCGAGAACAGCGGCAGCCAGGTAAAGACTCGAATCTGTTCCAGGATGCATAGAGACAGTTCTGTCTCTGTTCAAGGTATTCTGAAGATCTTTTAGAAATCTTCTGCCTTTTACTGTCTGTCTTGGACTTGAGGTCAGAAGAAAAACAACAAGAAAGAATACTGTAAGAAGAATCAGGAAAAGTACATTTGTATGCCCATTCATAATGCTTCTCACAATTCTTATGCCGGAAAGTCCGACCAGGGCTGTCAGTGAAAGGAGAAGAACGGACATTCTGCTGTTCTTTATCTGTTCGTCCGGAAGGAGCTGAAGACTTTTTAATGAATTTTCATATTTTCTGCATACAGCAAGCACATCAGGATCAGTGAACACACTGAATGCATCCTTTTCAAAAGAGAAATGATGAAGGACTGCTTTTTCCAAAGGGTTGTCTTCTAGTGTAATATGAGCATCGCTCCGGAGAAGGTTTTTTCCATTATTTTCCAGTGCGTTCCTGTGCAGAAGCGAACCCACTGCCAGACGGACTGTTTCTTTTTCTCCCGCGCGAAGCATACTGAATAGATAGGGATCAGTCAGAGGAACCTTGGGCAGGTCCCCATTTTCTCTCAGGAATCTGATAATAAAGGAGATCAGAAGCAGAACTGCCCCAAACCCTGTGTAAAAAGCAAGAAACTCGGGACCGTTCAGATGAAACGGATTCATTTCATTTGTCCAGAGGGATGATGAGAACTGGAACCTTGGATTCGTTTACGATCACCCCGTCCACATCATTTACGAAAATTTTATATAATAAGCCATGCTTATGATGACCGAGGATAATCAGATCAATCCCCAGTTTTTCGGACTCTTTAAGAATTGCATCGGTAGCAGCTCCCTGAATCAGGAATCCGTCACACTCAATATTTTTTGCTCTCAGATCATCCAGATGCTTGAGGATGATTTTGTGCTCTTTTTTCAGTTCCTTTGCCCTGAAATCCCTGACGTGCTGAGGACCGACATCATAACCGATGAATTCGGGATTGGGCATTGCAATATGAACAATCCAGATTTTGGAGCCGAATTTTTCGGAAATTTCGACAGCTTTTTTCAGAAGAACAGAGGACTCCTTGTCTTCAAAATTGATGGCTACGAGTATATTTTTCATGAGAATCCTTCCTTCCTAAATCAAAAATCCTGCTCATTTAGAGTCAACTGCTTTTCCTCAAATTCACTGCTTGACTGTTAAAAGAGACGTATATAATCAGCCATTATGCAGACAATTTGGGGCGGAACAGCAAAAAAACTCAAAGGCAATTGCCTTGTGATCGGTGCTTTCATTTCAGAAGGCGATAATGTGTGGTCAGTGAAGGAAAAAAAATCCACCTGGGCGGAGGTGGAAAAAGCGATGAACTGGCTGACGAAGCAGGCCGAAGAGTATGAGGTGGATCTCAGTTTCGAACTGCTTCCGGTCAATCTCGAAGAAGAAAGCGAAGATGAGGCAGGAGATGCCATTATTGACAGACTTCCGCGTCTGGCTGATAATGCGAAGAAAAAAAACAAGGCCGTGAATGATGCCTGTATTGAACTTGGCTATGAGTCAGTGACCGACTTTTATCAGAGTATAATTGAGGGTTATGCGGATTACAGCGTTCATTTTCTGATGCTGCTGAATGCAGATGACAGATCCTATATGACCACTTGTCCGATTGATGATGAAGTAAAGTTTCTCGAGCTCAATATGGTTTTCAAGAACAACGGGAAAATCAATTCCTTCGTCGTGGCACATGAGACTCTTCACGCCTACAGTGCAATGGACCTTTACAATGTCGCCGGGGATGAGGCCGGAAAAGAGGCAGAAGAAGCTTCAAAAGAGCGGTGTGAAAATGAAGTGATGTGTGCCTACCAGAACGATGTGGAGAATTCTGCAGTTTCCGACTACACTGCATTTCTGATTGGGTGGCACGATGAGCCGGAAGACTGGTATGAGGAAATCACGCAGCCTTTCAACAGGACAAAGCTGAAATTTATCATGAATACTTATCATCATTTTGATGATGATGGAAATCTTTCCGTCGAGACCGAAGAAGAACTGCTCAAATATTCCTATGAAGCTGGAGAACTCACGCGAATTCGGCTGAATGAAGATGACAATCTTATCCAATGGAGGCATTACGACAATGAGTCAGAGGAAGAGGAAGAATACTGGGAAACCGGAACGGATGCAAATTATTACTATCTGGATGGAAAATTTATTCACACAGGCATTACAGTTCCGAAAAAATCAGGACAAGCTTATATTCTGTATGATGTAAACCAGAAGTATGAACCCTGGGTTCAAATGACACAGGTGGAATCTTAGATGACTGCATAATAAAGTCATTCTGAGCGAAATACAGAGAGTTTGCACCCAAGAATGACGGTCTGTCCAGGTTTTTTTCCTTACCGTGACGATCTGGCGCTGGTTCATTTTTGACCGGCATCTCTGATGGAGAAAAGATTGTGAACTGGAAAACAGATGAATCCATATATAATTTTATAGTCAACAGTCTGGATTCTGAAGGAAAGTTGAAAGAGTCGGGAATGGAACTGCCGGACGAAATAAGGACGGAAGGGGGGCTTCGATATGCGCCGGGAATGGCTGATGCTGTTTTTGGAAGCACTGATACTGAACTTTCGGAGGAAGAACTTGCTGAGATTTCCGATCTGATATTTCGTGCTGCTGTCGGAGATGATGAATGCGAGAATAAGCTGTACGATAATATATGTCATAAATACAATGTCATTTCAATTATTGACAGAGTTCTTGCAAAACTTGATGAAGACAGTTTTAAACTGAACGGGAACCTGAGTATAATTGCGGCGGATTTTGCTTTCCGTTCTGCTGAAAGAAATGCAGTGAAGTTCGGAATCGCGCTTTTAGGCTACTGTAAAAGTGAAGATAATCTGGAAGAAATAAAAATACTTGGACTTCATGACGAATTTACTCTGTTTGCATCAGTGGCTGTGATGAAAATTTCCGGGAATATGGAAAGGGATCTCTGGGAAATGGCAAAAAAAGCAGAGGGCTGGGGCAGAATACAGAGTGTTCAGAGGCTGGCCGATATTCTGTGCTCTCCCGAAACAGAAGACTGGCTTGTCCGTGAGGGATATAAGAACAATATAATGTATGAGTATCTGACATACATTGCAGCAGTTCACGGAAAACTGTATGAGAGACTTTGTGCTCCTAAAATCGACAGAGGACTCTTTGAATCGGCGGGAGAGATTATAGATGGGCTGATATCCGGCGGGCCGGCAGAAGATATGTCCGATTATGAATTTGCATCCAGGACAGTTGAGCAGTATATCAGGCATTCAGTTCTTATGGCCAATGAACTGCAGGATTTCATTGTATTGAATTCCATAAAGGATTTTCTTGAGGAAATCAGGGATAACCTGCAGGGCCATGAAAAAAATGGCTGGAATCAGGACAATATTGCAGACTGCCTTATCGACATAAACACAGTTATGAAAAAACCGGAATGGAAAAGGAAAACAGAGGATGCACTGAACAGCCGACTTTTTGCTGTGTTCAACCAGGGGAAAATGACGGCATCCATTCTTGGAATTGCTTACTGGGACAAGCTTTGGGCACTTCTTAAGGAAAATCCGGAAAGTACGGCTCTTTGGTATGATGCCGTGAATACAGCTCCGCCGGAATTTTCGGATGAACTGACTGCATTGGCTCTTAAGACACTGCCTTTGGACAAGATAGCTTCCGGACCCGCAGATGTAGTAGGATTCAGTGAAGACTATCAGTATTTTATCTGTATAGAATATATTATTACTTACTTAGGGAGCTTTTCGGGGAAAGGCGAGAAACTGATTCTTGCCGGACTTCAGGCTCCTGTCACAAGAACAAGAAATATGTGCGTGCAGACTTTGGGAAAATGGGGCAGGGAAAACTGGAGTGAAGAGATTCAGCTGGCAGTAAAAAAGCTGTCTGAAACTGAACCGAATCCAAGAACAAAGAGCAATCTGGAAAGACTTCTTCTTGGCGAAAAACTGGTCTGGTAGTACAGGCCAGTATAATAGAGCTTATTATGAAAATAAAAATATAATTTATTGATACTGATGCTATGAATCATCAGAAGTGCTGTTTGGAGCAGGATATCCTGGTCTGCGGCTTAGAAAAGGCAGAGCAGCAGACATTTCCTGCCGAAAGCTCAGCTATGCAGGATGCGTTCTATAAAAATAGGGGCCATTACTTGATACAGCGATTCTTTGATCTGAATGAAAAAAAAATACTCACTGCAGTTCTTGCAGTGCTTACTCTTTATTTTCTCAGATTCACCTTCAGTTCTGAATGGTTTGGAGATCAGCTGGGAAGAAACGACTGGGATCTGCATTTTTTCTACCTGGAATCAGTCAGGAAACCGGCAGCAGAGTTTTTTCAGATTCCTTTCTGGAATCCATATTATACCGGGGGAATGCCTGTACTGGAAAATCCTCAGACAAAGTTTTTTTCATTAAGTTTTATTCTGTCTCTTTTTCTAGGGAGCATTATTGCACTCAAATTATCTGTAACTATATTTTATATTGCAGGAAGTTTCGGTGCAGCGTATCTTTTCAGAAATACACTTCGAATGAGTTTTCCCGGGGCATTGTTTTCCTCCATACTCTTTCTTTTCTGCGGATGGCATTTTCAGCATATATATCCAGGACATGGAAACTTCTTCTCGACTCCTCTTATTGTCTGGCTTGCAGCATTCTTTGTTCAGTATCTTAAAAAAGGGAATATTTCCTTCCTTTTTCTTTTCTCAATTACTGTCTGTATTCTCCTGTCTGAAGGAAATATTCATATATTTTTATATACGTATTTACTGCTTCTGATATCATTTTTATACTGTCTTTTTTATGATAGAAAGTCTGCTTATAGAATTCTTTCTGCATCACTGACCGGACTTGCATTTTCTTCCTACAGGCTTCTTCCTGAAGCAGAATTTCTGTTCACCACAGGTGTATTTTATCATCCTGCCGACAGAAATTTTCTTAATCCTGCTGATCTCTGGAAGATATTCACTGCCTCCTCTCAGCATCCTGAGCTGTCCTTTCATTTTCAGAACCAGGAGTACAGATGGTGGGAATATGGAAATTATACCGGGTCGATTCCTTTCATTGTTTTTATTTGTCTCACTGGATTTTTGAAAAGGAAGGATATCCCTCTGATTCTTCTCACTGTTTTCACTGCTTTGTATTCACTTGGAAATTTTCATCCTCTTTCTCCTGCAAATATCTTCAGCCATCTTCCGGGCTTTTCCAATATGAGATGTCATTCCAGGTGGACTCTATTCACTGTATTCTTTTTTTCAATCCAGCTGGGAATTCTGATCACGAGAATGCAGATATGGATCTCTGAAAAAAAAAGGAACAGGGGTCAGGCATGGTTCAGATATCTTTCTTATTTTGCTGTCCTGATTCTCTGCATTGTTCTTTACAATGATCTAAACAGGAAAAATGCTAAACTTGTTTCCGGGATATTCAGTATCCCATATTCTGCGATGAATGTCCAGAAAACGGAATTTCTGACAGTTCGGGAAATTCGAGGCTACGGAGGAAATTCCGCCATGCTGCCCGCAATTCTCTCCGGAATCTCAGTGAAGGAAGGTTACGAGACTCTGAACAGGAATACGAATCAGAAATCTGTTGAAGATACTGATTATAAAGGAGAGTATTATTTAGAAAACACAGACAATATCAGACTGATTTCCAAAACTCCTTCCCGGCTTTCTTTTTCTGTCAGTTTGCGGGAAGGAAATACTCTGCACTTAAATATGAATTACAGCGGACACTGGAAGACGGACAGAGATTTAAGAATATCCGTGAATCAGGGTCTGATGAAAATTGAACTTCCTGAAGGAACTTATAATTTTGATCTATACTATTCTAATCCTTATTTCTGGATCGGATTCTGGATTACACTTGTTTCAATGATGCTGACAGCGTTTCAAATATATCGGACAGGATTTAGGCTGCCGAGCCGACTTTCAGACGGTCAGCCGTCTTTATAAACTTGCCGGGAGCAATCACCCCTTGAAGCCTCGCTTGCTGTGATTTTCATATAGCGAGCCCACGTCTCCGCGTGAACCTCCTTTTTCTTCGGTGTTCGAAATTCGGGAATTTGATATCGCCTGCAGTATCATTTCTGTTCGGGAAAAATCAGTTTCGAAGTATCAAAGCCGGAAGCAGAGGCTTTCTGAATAAGTCGGTCTTTCAGATCATCGCTGATTTTAGGAGTCCTGGAAAGAATCCAAAGATAGCCTCTGTCGGGTCCGCATACCATTGAATACTGGTATTTTTCATTATCCAAATCAAATATAATATATGCTCCATAGAATGGGCCGAAGAAGGAGACCTTCAGATAACCCTTATCCTTGTTCTCAACAAAGGATGCTTTGCCTTCTGCCTGCTTCCATATCTTTTTTTCATCCAGAAAACCCCTGTTCAGCACTTTTACAGAACCGTCTTCCTTCAGTGAGTATTCTGCTGTTACATTGGAAAGGCCTCTTTCAAAAGAGTGATCAAGTCTTGCGATTTCATGCCATTTTCCCAGATATTTTTCCAACTGAAAATTACTGATAGGCTGAATTCCCTGCGGGATGCTGACGCAAGAGGTGAAAAACAGAAACGTAAAAGCTTTCAGAAGGATGGAATTTATCTTTGATTTGAGTGATTGAATCATGGAGTCGATTTTTTCCTTCAGGATTTTTCTGTCATCTCTGAACACGACGAATGGATGCATTCTCTCTATCAGCAAAATGGGCCATTCTGCCCGCAAAAAGAATATATTATTCCCCGAATTTCCAATAGCCGTTGGGTCGAGCATAGGAAGAGGCTGTCAAACCCGGCGGCTTCTGCAGAGCAGTGAAGTTTTTTTCCGGAAAAACCTTCATCATCCGATGCAGCATATGCAAAGACTTTCGAAGATCAGTATATCGTAAAAAAGGAAATAGATTTCCTTTTTCAAGAGAAATACTTGTTGAGATTTTCCGATAAAATCTTTGACTTTTTAATTATCCAGAAAATAATTTACATATGAAGAAGATAATATTATTGATTACAGTATTGTTCAGCGTAAGTTCTGTTCTTTCTTATTCCAAAGCAGAGATGGACAAAGTTTACAATTACCTGAAAACTAAATGGTCCTACCGCACTGCAAAGGGAGAAAAAATAACAGTAGAATCACTCAGCTGGAGGAGTTCAGGCAATGATTATGAAGTCATTGCAAATGGAAAGTCTCTTGTTCTGGAAGAAGTGTTTGACAGCAGTGGAATTAATCTGCTGAATCCTTCATTAAAGGCGGATGTGAGTGCTGTTGAACCTAAAGGAAAAGAACCAGGCAATCTGAAAGGATTTACTGAAGCCCATAATAAATACCGCAGAGAAACCGGGGTGCCTGATTTAGAGTGGGACACCAAACTCGCAGCGTATGCACAGGAGTGGGCAGATCATTTAAAGTCAGCGAACGGCTGCAATATGAAGCACAGACCCAGATCAGGCAAATACACTCAGAAACACGGAGAAAACCTTGCATGGGCATCGGGAAAGGAAATGGAACCTTCCGAAGTAGTAGACGATTGGTACAGTGAAATAAAAGACTATAACTATTCTAAAAATTCCTGTTCCGGTGTGTGCGGCCACTACACGCAGGTTGTATGGAAAAACTCAAGAAAACTGGGCTGTGCGATGGCAAAGTGTCAGGACTCTGAAATATGGGTCTGCAACTATGATCCTCCTGGAAACTATAACGGAGAAAAACCTTATTGACTTTCGGGCAGTGTTCCGGTAAAAAATTGCAGGATTTCTATGAGATTCTGCAGATGTAAAATTATATTATAACTATAAAATATTTATTTTTAAATTAATAGTGTTCATCTCCTCTCTCTGTGTTTTTTGACATTTGTCAAAGACTTTTTGGGCAGTTCAGAAATTTTTCCGTTGACTTTCGGAACGGGAAAGCAGATAAATAAATCA
>DAORDI010000018.1:0-36399 GCA_035345895.1 Leptospiraceae bacterium | reverse complement strand
TGAGTGATCAAGTCCGGCGAGTTCTTCAGATCTGCTCAGCCTGAATCCGATTGTTTTCTGTATAATAAAACATATAATATAAGTTGCCAATGCAGAGAGCAGGATGACAGCACCCATGCCTTTCAGCTGAACGAGAAACTGGCTGAATCCAGTCCATTCAGTTCCTGCTTTGACAGATGCAGCCTTCATCCAGGAATCCCTGATGAAAAAACTGAGTGCCAGAACTCCGAATCCGCTTCCGACTCCGTGAATTCCGAAACAGTCCAGACTGTCGTCATAACCAAGTTTGTTTTTCAGTTCGAGGGCAAAGAAACAGATCACAGAAGATGCGGCTCCGAGAAACAGTGCTCCTCCCGGAAGCACGACTCCCGCCGCAGGGGTTATCACGACAAGCCCAGCAAGAATTCCGGATACAAAACCGAGAGAAGTCACCTTTCTGAATTTGACTGTTTCAATGATCATCCATGTGAGCGCACCGGAGGCTGCAGATACCTGAGTCATCGTAAGTGCTCTTGCTGTATCCAGTCCGCTCTGAACTGTGGAACCTGCATTGAATCCAAACCAGCCCACCCATAGAAGACCGGCACCCATCAGTGTCATTACAAGGTTGTTCGGGTTCATTGTGTTGTGAGGGAAACCGTATCTTTTCCCGAGAAACACAGCAGCCACAAGAGCACTGGTCCCGGCAGAAACATGAATCACAAGGCCGCCTGCAAGGTCAATGACTCCGGCAGCACCTGCTGTATAAAGCCATCCGTCCGAGGCCCAGACCCAATGAGCAAGAGGACAGTAGACAAGGAGAAACCACATTGCAATAAACGCGATATAACCTTTCAATGTAACTCTTTCTGCAATTGCACCGCTGATCAGAGCAGGAGTGATGATTGCAAACTTTCCCTGAAACATTGCAACCACATACTCAGGCACCCCGTTCACAATGGACTCATCTATTCCTTTGAGAAAAAAGTAATCCCAGTTCCAGCCGATAAGTCCTCCCGCAATACTTTTACCGAATGCAAGTGAGTATCCGACTGCCACCCACAGCACGCCGATGACTGCCAGCGGAACAAAACTGTGCATCATTGTGCCCAGAACATTTTTGGTATGAACAAGACCGCCGTAAAACATTGCCAGTCCGGGTATCATTAAAAGAACTAGGCCTGTGGACACCAGCATCCACGCAGTAGTACCTGAATCGATTTGCATATTTTCCCCTTATCAGTTTTGATAGAAACCAGGCCTTCCTGATTTCCAAATGTCAAGAAACTCATTCTCAATAAAAAATTCTCCGTTTTGTATTTAAGATCATTGAGAAGCTGAGTTTTGAATTAAAGCACAGGTTTTTTTTGTCAAAGAAATTTCTCACAGAATGAACTTTTTGTTTCTTCATTATACAGAAGAAATACAACAGGATATGAAATGTTTATAAATAAAACACTTCGTTTTAAAAACCGACATGAATAACGGTGCAAATTTAAGAAAAATAGATTTCAGTAAAAATTCAGAATCTTTCGATAATAAAACAGCAGTATCTGATTCAAAAAAAAGCATACTGCTCATATTAAAGGATTCCAATTATTATACAAAATGCGGATTTTATCTGCTTGTCTGTAAAAAACGAAGCAATGCTGAACAAAAAACAGAAGAACTGCGGAATGTAAAAACAATAAGTACATTAATAGTATATTTAGACTGACCAATTGATTTCAAAAACTCTCCGCAGAACTTCCGCAGGTATGCGTTCAAAGATGAACTGAATCTGATAATACATAAATTAAATATATTATATATAATACTTATATTATTAATTATAGCAGGCCCAATGCAGTATTGATACAAAGCAGATTATTGCTGTTAATTAATGTGAGATCAAGCCTGCCGAGACAGCTTCAAATTTCACCGAGTCAGCCCCAGCTTTAAAGGCTAGGGAAAAGGCTGCATCGTATGCCGAAAAATCGGACGGGAATGGCTCCCAAGCCCTCTTCTATTTCTAAAACCCGCAAGGGCGGGGCGGAAACGGAACAGATGCTCCGCTGTTCAGAGGCCAGCCAGATTAAAATCTGAGCACAATGAAAGGATAAACAACAAAGCGCTTTCATTCATTAAATTATAAAATCATCTATAATTTATCTGTTTTTCGGAGCCGACTTGGCTCCCGGTTTTTCAGAATACTTTTTCTCCTTACGGTTCAGAAATAGCACAGAGGCTTTATCCGGAGAACGCAGTCTTTTTTTTCCATTTGCCCACTCGGTAATTACCCACCCTTTCGAAATAAATTGAAACTGTCGGCTGTTGGGAAAAAAGACAGCTTTCCAGCCGGGCCCTGTCCACCGATATGTTCCAGTATCGAAAAGAAAGAAAACGGAATCTCCCGGCCCGTCAAAATACCCGGAGACTTTATTCAAATAAGGCTTCACATCTGACTGAAATATTTTTCCGATGGAAGGAATCTGATCATAATTTTCTACAGAACGGGGATGCAGATCAAATGAAATGCCAGACTCTAAAAACTGATCAAATTCATCAGGATTTTCCGGTTTCATTATTTTATATCCTGTCACTCTGATCTTTTTAATATTTGCCATCAGGGAGGATTTTCTGGCCTTAAAATCAGCAACCGCAGAAGAAAGAAGCTGGTCTCCGGAAATCCCGACTGTCTTCCTTATTGCCTCCTCAGCACTGTTCCCAAGACAGATTCCTTTGTTTATTTCCTTGAAACTTTCACTTCCGTAAGTTCTGTACAGATATTCCACCATATAGGCGCCCAGCCTGTATGGAAGCAGATCATCATATTTCTTCTTCATCAGAACGGAGTAACTGGAAGGGATTTTATTATTTTTAATCTGATCATCCAGTCCATTATAAACTTCTGCAGTCATTGCCGGATAAAATTTCTGAATGGAAAAATTGGCAGTGCCTTCATTGAACCAGGGATCATGTATATACGGCTTCAAGTCTGTCTTGCCGATCCTTTGAGAAACACAGGAAAGCTGAATAAGATTATGAATGGATTCATGATACAGAGTCCTGAAGCTGATCTTTTTAATGATATAATCATCGACCTCCGAATCTCCTGTCAGCGGCCGAACTGACTTGTCAATCGCTATTACTATAGAATCTCTTCCGCCAAAACCGCCTCCGCCGTTCCCGTTTTTCTTCTCGCCTCCGGGAAGATCCCGTCCTGCATAAGCTGTCAGACTTTTTCTGTCACTGAATAAGATGACCGGTACCTGACCTGCATTTTCAAGTCCAAATTCATTTTTCATATAATCAAAAAAAGCATCACCCGGAAAACGTTCTTTCAATGCCTTAATAAATGAATCCCATTCAGAAGAATAATAGAAGGTATACTTGGAGAATTTGGCACTGTGCTGAAATTTAGAAGAATCAGTCAGCTTCCAATGCAGAGCAGGAGCCTCGTCTTCTTTCTGGAAAATCCAGTCATGCTCCTTTCTGTGCTTTATCCATTTTTTGTAGAGTTCTGTCCCGTCCTTGTATAAAATCTTTGTGCTCGGCATACATCCTGCACAAGGCTCAAGCGATGAAAAAACAGTTCCGTCCGTAAGAGTCAGCTGCCAGCTTCCATCCGGTCTCTCCGCAAACAGAGACTGATCCATTCTCTTCCATTGATAATTATTTTTAGATATAATTCTGACTTCCCCGCCGTCAGGACCGATATGGACCGAAGGAATATCTGAAGGCATCTTCAGCTGAAAATCCTTAAGTTCAGGTTCTCTGATATTTTTAATTTCCTCAAAACGTCTTGGGGCAGTTTTTCCGAAACTGATTTCACTGATCTCTGCCCTTGCAGACTCGTTAAGATAGCTGATTTTCTGAGGAACAATTTTTTCAGAGAATAGAGGAAATACGGTTATGAAAAATAAAAACGGCAGAGGCAGTATACGTGACATAGCTTTCCTTTTACATTTTCTAATTTGCTGTCAGAACTGCTTTATCTTTTAAACTCAGAAAAAGTCAATGAATTTTTATCTGTGATACATAACTTCCTGTGACCGTTTTCAGACCTGATGACAGCCTTTGTAAGCTGAATGTCGCTGGTTCAGTTCTGATAATCCGGATACTTTCTCTTTTCTGAAAACTTCCCGACTCATACATTTCATACAGACAGTCGGCATCTTCATAATGATAATATATGTATCAGAGATCTATTTTATCTGCTTTCCGGAAGAGTCAAAAAACCCCTTCTGATTCCTGTTCCAGAATACAAGCGATGACTGATCGGGAGCCACAATCTTCTTCTGCCCATTCTCCCATTCAAAGACTGTCCATCCTTTCCTAGTGAAGGAAAAAGCTTTCGTATCAGGATGATAAAAGGCTTTCCAGTCATCTGCAGACCAGTAATAATTCCCGTTCGGATAAAGATAAAATACAGATTCTCCAGGCCCGTCAAAAAAACCGCTCATCTTATTCAGATATGGTTCTGCATTTGCCCGAAGAGCAGTCAGAGAAGCTATATCGTCATAATCCTTAATATCGGACAGTTTAGAGGGAAAAGCAGGAGGCTTTTTCAGAAAGAGACTGAATTCCTTCTGATTCTTAGGCGTCATTACAGTATATCCTTTGTAACGCAGTTTATCCAGATTTGCCAAAAGGGATGATCTTCTGGACTTGAAATCAGATACTGCAGACGACAGAAGCTGATCACCCGAAATTCCGTGAGTTTTTTTGAGTGCATCGGCAGAGGTTCCTCCAAGACAGATTTCCCTGTTGAACTGGATGAATTTCTCCTTTCCATAAGATTTGTACAGATACTCTATCATATACGCCCCAAGTCTGTAAGGAAGGAGATCTTCATATTTTTTATTAATCAGTCCGGAATAACTGGAAGGCACTTTTCCGTTCTTTATGAGTTCATCAAGTCCAGAATAAACTTCTGCTTTCAGATTAGGCACAAAATCTTGTATTGCAAAATTTGCTATCCCCTCATCAAACCAGGGATCTGCCGCATAATTTTTCAGATTCTTTTTTCCTATTCTTTCGGTAAGACAAGTCATCTGTTCAAGATTGTGAACGGATTCATGGAAAAGGGTTCTGAAGTTCACCATTCTCAGTGTATAATCATCCAGTACAGGATCTCCGGTAAGAGGCTTTTCTGCATCATAATGATCCATTATAATGGAATCTCTGCCTCCGAAGCCTCCGCCTGAACTGCCTCCGTGAGGAAGTTCTCTTCCGGCATACGCAGTAAGGCTTTTTTCATTATCAAATAATATAACCGGTATCTGGCCTGCATTTTCGAGTCCAAACTCCTTTTTCAGATAATCAAAGAAGATATCGCCGGGAAAACGTTTTTTCAGAGCCGCAATAAACGAATCCCATTCCGGAGAATAGTAAAATGTATACTTGGAAAGCTGAGCCTTTCCTGACTGAACCTTCGAAGGATCGACCAGCTTCCAGTTTAAGGCAGGAGCAGTATTGTCCTTTTGAAAAATCCAGTCATATTCTTTCCTGTGCGGAACCCAGTTCTTCAAAAGCTCAGATCCATCCTTAAATACAATCTGTGCTTCCGGAGGACATCCTGCGCATTTGGTAAATGAATTGATCACTGTGCCTTCCGGCTGTTCGAGTTTCCAGGCTCCGTTCGGCCATTCAGTGAATACAGATTTATCACTCCTCTTCCACTGGTACTGATCCTTCTTCCAGATATACACATCTCCCCCGTCTGGGCCGATGTACGCAGAAGCGGTATAGGAAGGAAATTTCAGACGGAGATCCTTGATCTCAGGAAGAGTTATCTCTTTGAGATCCTCAAAACGTCTGGGAGCAGAATCGGAAAAACTGTATTTTACAATTCCGGTTCTGCTGGAGTCTGATGCATAAAAAACTTTCTTCAGATTTCCTCCTTGAGAAAAAACAGAGGAGAGAGACAGACACTGAAACAGAACACATAGATTAAATATAATAATCTTTTTTATTTTCATGTGCAGTCCCAGTTATAAAGAACCTTGCTGAAATCCTTTTTTTTCAGATCTTCAGGTTTGATGAAGAAATTGCCGACCCCCATATCTCCCCAGCAGACTTCTCCTTCAGAATCCAGCTGGAAAAGAAGTTCGTATCCCTTCAGTGTTTTTCTCACTCTGGGATCTTCCTGAGTAAAGTCAGGATACCCTCCTATCTTGGTTCCAAGAGCTCCGCAGAATTCCTGATATTCATCACAGAGATCATAGTCGTCCGAAAGTTCAGGAAACATATCCTCGAACCTGTAATCATTGCAGGGCATTGAAACGGCATTTCTGCGGAAACGCATTCCAGCTTCAAATCCGGCATCAAGAGGAGTGTATGTAAATTCCGGCAGGAAAGAAAAATCGGATACCAGTTTCTTTTTGTCCTGAATCACTTCAGGATAATATACGATTTTATAATCTGACTTGAAAGGACTTTCCAGATCGAGACCGTACAGTTCATTGTCCCCTATAAAAAACTGAAGAATTCCTATTTCAGGAAAATCAGGCAGTGATGGCATTTCCTCAAAATTGATTTGAGCAAGGAGAAAAAGAGGCCTTACTTTTTTAACAGAAGGATACTCTGTTCCGACAGGCAGATAAGGGTGTCCTCCGATCTTCGAGCTCCAAGGATGTGAGGGTTTTCCTTTCAGTTCAACGCTGACTGAAAGTTTCAGTGTGGAACTGATTTTAGCGTCCAAGTTTTTAAACTTTGAAGGAATTTTGAATTTTGCAAATTCAGGAACTTCCTGTCCTGAAGATTTCTGTTCAGTTATTTCGTTTTTTTTTTAACTGAAACTTCTTCATAGCCCTTTTTCAGTTTTTCTGCAACGATCTTCTCATACTCTTTCAAAGCATCCACTTCAGAACCGAAATCATTGATATCAGATCTGACGCTGCCTCCAATTTTTCCAAAATAGGTTGTATAAGCAGTACCTTTAAGTTCAATCTCCCAGAATTTGCTCGACTTTTCATCGATATACTCAAACCTTCTCCGGTTCTTTCCCGGATTTACTGGTTTCTTATCTGCTTTTTTATCCGCATCTATTGATTTTTTTTTCTTTGAATCTGCCTTGCTCTCTTTTCCTGCATCTCCCTTTTCCGAAACCTCTTCATAACCTTTCTTCAGTTTCTCAGCAACAATCTTTTCATACTCTTTCTTGGCTTCTGCAGGTGAGTCCCACTCCTTTGTATCCTGTCTTGGACCGCCGCCGATTTTTCCATAGTATGTAGTAAAAGAACTTCCCTTCAGTTCAATTTCCCAGAACTTTTCTGATTTCTCGTCTCTGTATTCAAACCTTCTTCTCATAAACTCTCTCATCAATAAATATGATAGGCCACTATCCACAGTTCTCAAACTTTGTAAAATAAATTTTTTGCTCCTTGCCCTGTTATACTCATATTCAAAAGTCTTTGCGTATTTCTACTTTAGTGAGCCTGTAAAATCAAGGTTTTCGAATGTAAAAAGCGCAATTACTTTTGGTAATCAGTATAACTCTCTGCGAAGGCAAGTTTATCACACAATTTCTGAGTCTTTTCTCTGCCGTACCAGCTATCAGTTGACAAAAGCAGATTCACTGCTTTCATAGAACAATGATGATTTACGAAAACTTTCCGACTGTAGAGGAGATTCTTTCAGAACACAGAAACCAAATCGGCGATGTCTATGCCGGATACAGAAATCATGTTTACCGAATGATTCATTTCTGTCTTGCTTTTCGGGAATGCACTGAAACAGAAAAGCAGAAGATTTTCATCGCAGGTGCATTTCATGATATCGGAATCTGGACAGAAGATACATTGGACTATCTTCCTCCTTCGATTGAACTTGCAGCAGAATATCTGAAAAAGAAAGGGCTTCAGGACTGGGAAAAGGAAATCACTCTGATGATAGACATGCATCACAAACTCACTGAATATAAAAGTTTAGATTATCCACTTGTAGAAGTATTCAGGAAAGCGGATCTTGCAGACTTTTCACTGGGTGCAGTAAAGAATGGGCTGAGTGAAAGCATTGTATCAGAAGTGAAAAACGCATTTCCAAATTCAGGATTTCATAAATTTCTCACAAAACTTGCATTGAAATGGGCAATGAAACATCCTTTAAATCCGGCACCTATTATGAAATGGTAACTCCTGCAGAAGGCAGTCCTAAACCTGACGACTGCCTTTAATCAGAGGATTTTGAATGCTCTATTTTCGTCTTCCTGTATATTCACTGAAGAGAACAATATTTCCCTCACTGTCTGAACAAACCACCTGAACGTAGCCATGCTGAGCATCCACGCCTTTCTTTGTATTAATGGACTCAATGAGAGGGAACTTGACATCCATTTTCTTCAGGTACTTATTTGTTTCTTCAGCGGACCGTATCCAGAAACTCACATATCCGTTTGATTTTTCGTCATGAAGAAGCTTATCTCCTTTGTCAACCTTATATACTCCATATACCGCATTATTGCTCCAGTATCCCAGCCATCCTTCATCATCATAAAGCTCACCCAGTTTCAGCTGTTCTGTATAAAATTCTTCTGCATCTTTAATGCTCAGGACAGGATTGGCAGTATAATCCACTTCCAAAGCCATAGAATCTTTTACTGTAGAATTATTTATAAATGTAAATTTCAGTTTTTTGGGAGATTCAAAAATATGAGTCACAAATGAACTTACTTTCACTGGGTGATTTCCGGAACCCTCAAGAGACCTTTCATAGGTCACAATTGTATAGTCGCCGAGAGATATTTCCTTGATATTCTCCGCTTCCCATATGCCTATGATTCCGTCTTCAGTATAATCCAGATTTTTCCAATACTGCTTTTTCAGATTCTCAGTCAGTTCTTCACTTCCCTCATGAACTCCTCTGTTAGTCAGCTTACTGTTGTCAAACCAGAACCCTTTCTTGCCTACATAGGAGGAGATTGTTTCAGTATCCTTTCCCATCCATGCTTCTGCAACTGCCTTGGCGGCTTCTACATACTCACTGTCTTCATCAAATCCTTTTACTTCTGAATCACCTTCGTCAGAACTGTACTTTCTTTCCAGAACCAGGGTGATATTTCCAGCTGCATCTTTTATAATTACAAACAGATCTTCTTTCCATTTTTTGGGCTCGGAATCCGTATCCTCCAGAAACTCAACTTCTGCTTCTTTCATTTTTTCAATTTCTTTTTCAAGATTCGTAACATAAATGACACCATATCCGTTGCAGAGGTCCTTTTTGATCTCGGAATATCCGAAAAGTCCGGAACTGTCCAGAATAAAGCCTGGATCCTTCAGTCCAAAATAGGCTTGAGTATCAGTTACATAATCCGGTTCCCCGAGTATCGGAGTGTAAAACTTGACAGCACGGTCAAGATCCTTTACAGGATAAGCGTAGTCGAATATGAAAGTCGGTTCTTCACCGGGAGCTTTCTCATCCCAGTCATAGTCCGTCGCCCAGCCGTCTGTCTGCAGAACGAGTTTCCAGTCCCCGTCCACTTTTTTGAATACCTGCAGAACCAGACCCTGATCCGTGTAGTACCAGCGAACCCCTCCTTCAATGTCCACCCAGTAGGAAACGATTGCATACTTGGGAGAAGATTCATCATCAGCCCAAATATTAATATGACATATTGTCATTTTTTCAGATATTAAATGATCCGGTCTTTCAAAGGCAGTCCATTCATCCGGCAGATCCTCCAGAACAGCCTCAGATCCGTCGAGCAGCTTTCTGTTTCTCTGGCTCATCTTTCGGACATTATCGGAGAGATATTCAGAAATACTGTCCTTATCCATCTTCAGATAACTTTCCCAGTAATCTCTGATCAGTTCTGCCAGCTCCTCTGTATTTTTATCATTTAATTCAGAATCATTCAGCTCTTCATTCAAATCGAGAATGACTTCTCCCTTGATTTCTTCTTTTTTGGACATAGACGGATCTCCCTGTGATGAATATCTACGCAGAGCATTGGATTCCTTCACCGGTTTTTTTCAAGGACTTTTATAATATTGCGGATATTGACTTTTTATCAGTTTGCAATGACTGACTCAGCAGGGATGTTTTCCCCGGCAGATTCACACTTTCTCAGCAGACCATCCATACTGTTCTCTTTGGATTTGACCGATGTGAATTCGCAACTGAGGCAATAAATAAATTATAAAGTTTATTATCATTATTTTCACTCATAAAATTAAAGGAACACAGTTGAAAGATCCAGCTTAATCTGCGAAGAAAAAAGCGGCGATAGAATTTCATTCCTGGAATAGGTCTTCATTTCAGAATATCTCTCACCTGAAGGCTTTAAGCTGACTTCCACAGTACTGTTGTAGAGATTGAACAGCCAATATTCAGGAAGGCCTGCTTCAGCATAAATACAGGCTATTTCTCTGTCTTCTGCAAGAAATGCAGATCTGATGAAAAGTCAAGCTTTTTTGGTGCTTGACAAAACTGATGGAAATCAGAACCATTTGAGTATGGCCGCTTTGATTCTGGAAAATTCGGAAGTCCGCAAACTTGTTTCGGTTCTTTCAGTAGAGGCCTACCATCGTCTGAGCGAACTGGGTTTGATTTCCAGCAAAACAGAACTGATTGAAGGAGTGGTATTCGACAAGATGACGAAAAGCCCTGATTATGGTTATTATTCAGATCTGCTGTTTGAATTCCTTTCGGCCATAAAACCCCAAGACTGCATTATCCGATGCGAGAAGCCGCTCACATTAAATAGATCAGAACCGGAACCGGATATTTCCATCATAAAGGGTTCTCTTCAGGACTTTAAGAACGTCAATCCATCCACAGCTGTTTTAATCGTGGAAATTGCGAACACATCCATCAGTTATGATCGGGAAAAAATCTCCGTTTATGCGGAAGCCGGTGTGGAAAATTACTGGATTGCTGATCTGAAAAAGATGCAGGTAGAAACTTATCAGAAGCCGATCAAGGATGAGTATCTGCAAAAAACTGTATATGGCATAAATGATCAGATTCCGATCTTTGATTCATTTATTGATCTTCAGAAAGTGTTTACTGAAAAAGAATGAAATTCAGCCGACTTGCTCGGTTCCGAAAAAATCATTACAATTTAATGAAAATCCATTCAGAACTTCACTGAACAGTTCCGAAGCAGTTTCTTTTTTCCACTCAGTCTTCCTGTTTTTCCAGACCTGAACGGTTTTTGCATCTGAATCAATAATCCAGAATTCTTTGACTCCGTTAGACAGATATCTGTCTGCTTTTTTTCCCAGATCATAAGCACGCGTAGATTCACTCAGCACCTCGCAGACCAAGTCAGGTGTTCCGAAAATCCACTTCCCTATAATTTTTTTATTCTCGTTCAGAACTACGGTAATGTCCGGCCTGACTGTGTCACCGCCGTCAGGAAGATAAACATCCAGTTCATTGAAAAGTTTTGCAGACTTTTTCGTTTCGATATAAATACCCAGTTTAACCAAAAAAATTGTCTGAAAAAAGGAATGTGCCGAAAAAGGACTTGGTGCCAAATGCAATACTCCATCAATCATATCATAACGAAACCCGTCATCCGGAAGATGCATATATTCTTCCCTGGTCACTTTTTTTCCCTCATAGAGAGGAACGGATTGAATGAGTTCTGAAATCATAAACAAAGTTTACAATTGCCTGAATGGTTTGTAAACAAAAAAAGGCCGCAAGTTTCACAGGGAAACTGCAGCCTTTTTTTTAGAGGGTTCGCGGGAGCTTTTTACGAAACTCTATCCCGCGATAAATCTTATTTGAAGAGTCTGATGATGAGTCCGCCGTGGGATGCGAAGAATTCCACAAATACCAGACTTGTAATGGCCATCAGCTTGATCAGGATATTGATAGAAGGTCCGGATGTATCCTTGAACGGATCTCCTACTGTATCGCCCACAACAGCTGCTTTGTGCAGATCAGTTCCTTTCTTTCCCTGTGCTTCAATGTATTTCTTTGCATTGTCCCAGGCACCGCCTGAGTTTGCACTCGAAATTGCGAGGACCACACCGGAAACAAGAGCCCCTGCAAGAACTCCTGCAAGAGAAGGAATTCCGAAAAGATATCCTACAACGATTGGAGTTCCGAGAACCATCACACCGGGTGCAATCATTTCACGAAGAGCAGCAGTAGTGGAAATATCCACGCATTTTTTGTAGTCAGGCTTGTTCTTTCCTTCCATCAGACCGGGAATTTCACGGAACTGTCTGCGCACTTCTTCCACCATATCTTTTGCAGCATCACCCACAGATTTCATTGTGAATGCAGAGAAGATGAAAGGAAGCATTGCTCCAAAGAGAAGCCCGCCGAATACCATTGGGTCGAGAAGCTGAACGCCGGAAGCAGTGGAGTTGAGACCGCTTCTTGTAATGAACGCAGCAAAAAGTGCAAGAGATGTAAGAGCAGCAGACCCGATTGCAAAACCTTTTCCTACGGCAGCCGTTGTATTTCCTGCAGCGTCCAGTGTATCTGTTCTGTTTCTCACTTCTTTTCCGAGTTCAGCCATTTCAGCGATACCGCCCGCGTTGTCGGAAACAGGACCGTAAGCGTCAATTGTCAGACCGATTGCGATAGTGGAAATCATCCCGAGAGCAGCGATAGCGATTCCGTACATTCCTGCCAGAAGACTGGAAGCAACGATTGTAATCACAAGCAGAACAACTGGAAGAACGGAACTTTTGTAACCGAGAGCAAGACCGTAGATGATGTTTGTAGCAGCACCTGTACCGGAAGCATCAGAAACTTCTCTGACCGGTTTGTAGGAATGAGAAGTATAGTATTCTGTAATGACACCGATCAGCATTCCGGAAAAAAGTCCGAACACAAGACAGAGATAAACTCCCATCTTTGTGATTTCAGTGGTTCCGATTGTAAACTTGTCGATCATAAAAAAGTCTGTAACAAAATACATCACGACTGCCATCAGGATTGTAGAAATCCAGAGCTGTTTTTTCAGAACGGATTCCACATTTCCGCCTTCTTCCACTTTTGCAAAAAATGTAGTCGCAAGACTGACTGGAATTCCAAAAGCAGAAATCAGAACAGGATAAAGAAGTGCATTCATATTTCCGGAAAGTCCTGCGGATGTTGCACCGATCACTAGAGCAGCACAGGTAGCTTCCGCACAGGAACCGAAAAGGTCGGCACCCATACCTGCGATATCACCCACGTTGTCCCCTACGTTGTCAGCGATTGTAGCAGGGTTTCTAGGATCATCCTCAGGAATTCCCTTTTCCACCTTACCGACCAGATCCGCTCCCACGTCAGCAGCCTTGGTATAAATACCGCCGCCCACACGTCCGAAAAGAGCCACTGAAGAACCGCCGAGTCCGAATCCTGCAAGACACTCCATTAGAATATGAGTATCTACACTCGGAAAAATGCCTGTAAACAGAACAAAAAGAAGAGTCAGACCGAGAATTGCAAGTCCAGTCAGACCGAATCCCATCACAGCACCTGAATCAAATGCCACTAGAAAAGCCTTTGCCATAGACTCTTTTGCAGCCTGAGCAGTTCTGACATTCCCCATAGTGGCAATTTTCATCCCGATGAATCCGGAGAGACAGGAAATCAATGCACCCAGCACAAATGCAATTGCAGTGAATACGCCTTCGTTGATATTGGCGGTTTTACTGTTGTCAAGAAGAAGGACAATGATGACTGCCATAAAGGCAATGAACATCCCGATGACCTTGTATTCCCGTACCAGAAATGCCATTGCGCCTTCTGCGATTGCTGAAGAAATCTCTTTCAGCTTTTCATCTTCCGGGGTAGGTTTGGAAGGATCCCCAATGTGGATCTTGATTACTTTCTGCGTATAAAAAAGGGCTGTAAGCAAAGCAAGGACAGACATCCCGATCGTTAATGCAACTGAATTCATAAGGAAATTACCTTTTAGTGATGTTATTGGAAGTAAAAAAATCCAAGGTACAACGGTCAACTGAAAAAATTGGGGCGGTTTTTTGGAAGGAGAGGTGCGGGCTTTTTCTAGTTAAATCTTTCTGGTTTTCATCAAAAGAAAAGATGACGTTTCAAGAGCTCGAATCAATTGAAAAGATATCAGGAAACCTGATACTTTCGTATGAAATGCATTTTTAGATTGCAAAGAATCTATAGCAGACAATTTTAATCCTTAAACCTATGGACATTGCCGGTAAACTTTGGAATTTTTGCAATAAGCTGCGTCATGACGGAGTTGATTCCTCAGATTATATCGAGCAGTTAACATATCTGTTGTTTCTAAAAATGGCGGAAGAAAAAGAACTGCCTGTTCCAAATGGTTACAATTGGCAGTCTCTATTGAATAAAGAAAACGGGACATTAGTGCCGCACCTTGAGAAAACTCTGAATCGACTGAAAAATGAAGAAGGCATTTTGGGTCAGATATTTGCCGAACCTATAGTCAGGGTAAAAAATGGGGAAGTCCTTAAAGCACTTATCAAAGAAATTGACGAAATCCAATGGACATTAATTGATGCGGATATTGTAGGCTCAGCATTTGAAGAATTAATTGGTAGGGTTGCAAATGAAGGAAAAAAAGGAGCTGGTCAATATTTCACTCCACGACCATTAATTCAAGCGATTGTCAATGTAATCAAACCAAATCCTTTCGAAACATCAAGCTTTAAAATTTCAGACGTTGCTTGTGGAACTGCTGGATTTCTGGTTGTGGCCAGTGAATGGATCAAAAAACACTACTATGAAGAATTAAAAAAAGCAAAAAACAAGAAAGTTTTTTCGACAAAATTTTTTCATGGCAAGGAACTTGTACAAAGACCAAGGCGATTGGCACTCATGAATTTATTTTTGCACGGTATAGATGCCAGTGAAACTCTATTGCTAGGAGATTCTATTGATGGAGAACAGGATATCGAAAAATTTGATGTTATCATTACCAATCCTCCATTTGGAAACAAAGGAGCAAGTCCAACGGAAAGAAATTTTCCCATAAAAACTAGCGATAAACAGCTTAATTTTATTCAACATATTGTTGATAAACTAAAAGATGGCGGAAGAGCTGCGATTGTATTGCCAGACAGTTGCTTGTCTAGTGATAAAGCTAAAGAAATTTGGAAATATTATTTAGATAAAGAGCAAAGCGGTAAGAATGTTTGCAATGTTCATACAATCTTAAAACTTCCAGAAGGAGTTTTTGCTGCTTATGCCAATGGAGTAAAGGCCTGCGTTGTTTTTTTCGAGAAGAGTATTCCTGCGCAAGATATTTGGGTTTATGATGCTAGAACAAATATGCAGAACTTTACAAAAAAAAATCGTCCCTTAAGTTTAGATTTTTTTTCGGATTTTGAAAAAGCTTACGGAATTAAATCAAGGCGAAGAGAGACCGAACGATTTAAAAGATTTACATTAAAACAAATTAAGGAAAATGATTTTAATATGGACTTTAAATGGTTAAAAGAGAATAATTTCAATTCAAGTTTTGATGAGCTAAGCGATCCGAAAGACATTATAGAAAAAATATTTCTGCTTCTAGATGGAATAAAAGATAATTTAGAACCTTCTCTTGAGTTCTTTAAAAAAAAAAGATCTAATGGATTATCCAAATGGGAAAACCATAAATTAAATGATATACTCACTTCATTGGAAAGTGGTTCGCGACCAAAGGGTGGAGTCGGTAAGCTACAAAAAGGAATTCCTAGTATTGGAGGAGAACATTTAGATTCTTTTGGTTCTTTTGATTTTTCAAATATTAAATATGTTTCAGAAGGTTTTGCCGACTTAATGGTAAAAGGTAAAATAGTCAAAAATGATATCCTAATTGTTAAGGATGGAGCTACTACTGGAAAAGTATCATTTGTTGATTATAATTTTCCGTATTCAAAGGCTGTTGTTAATGAACATATTTTTATATGTAAAATATCAAAGTATTTAAGTGCAAAATATTTTTTTTGGTATCTTCGAAGTGAAGAAGCACAGGAAGAAATTAAACAAAGTATTTCTGGACTTATTGGGGGAATCAATCATTCCTTTTCAAAAAAGTTAGAAGTTCCTACTGCTCCAATAAAAGAACAAGAAATAATAGTAAATGCTTTAGATACAATTTTTGAGAATTTGCTATTAATACAAGCTAGTATTCTTAAAATACCAAAAGCTTTAGAAAAATATAGAGATACTGTTTTAGAACAAGCTATTTCTGGAAAATTAACGGAGGATTGGAGGGAAAAAAATAAATCTTATAAAGGTTGGCTTTCTTTATCACTGAAAGACATAGCTGAGATAATTATGGGAATCAGTCCGCCAGGAGAAAGCTATAACGAAAAAAAAATTGGTGTACCTTTAATAAATGGGCCTACTGAATTTAAAGATTTACCCTGGGCAATTATTAATGAAGAAAACATAATTAAATATACTACATCACCGACCAAACTATCAAAAAAAAACGATCTTATAATATGTGTAAGAGGATCAACAACTGGAAGAACAAATATTTCAGGAATAGAAGCTTGTATTGGAAGGGGGGTAGCAATTGTACGATCCAAAAATGAAAATGAGCAACATTTTCTTAATTTATTTTTTTACCATCTCCACGAAAAAATTTTACAAGATGCATCTAAAGGTGTAGCAACATTCCCTAGCATTTCACAAGGCTATCTTGCTAATATTGAGATAAAACTACCTTCTCTTGAAGAACAGCAAGAAATAGTTTCAAGAGTTGAAAAGTTATTATCAAAAGCAGATGAAATAGAAAAGGATTATCATAAAGTAACTCAATACATTTTACAGTTGCAAAAATCTGTCTTACAAATGGCTTTTAATGGCGAGCTATCAGAACCACAGCCAGGAGATGAACCAGTTTCTGTTTTACTGGAAAGGATTAAAGAAGAAAAAGAAACATTGGAAAAAGAGAGGAAGATGCAAATGAAAGAAGTTTCTAGAAAGAAAAGTAATATGAAGAGAGAAGCGGGAAATAAAAAAACGCTAGAAGATATTATTAAAGAATCAGAATCAAACGAAATAATGGTCGAAGAAATTTGGTTATCTTCTAGGTATTATGAGACAAAAGACATTGAGGGCTTTTACGAGAATTTGAATAAATTAGTGAAGTCTAACTTTATCTCAAAGCCTTTTTTTATTGATTCCGCAAGAATGAAATCTGCAGTTACACTGAATAGAAATGCAAATTGAACACGTTAAAATAAAAAATTTCCGAAATTTAATCGATTTTGAGATTGATTTCACCAAAATGAAAACTGTCTTAATTGGTCAAAATGCTTCCGGCAAATCTAACTTTTTGGAAGCGATAGTTTTAATTTTCAAACAATTAGATTATATGGATAGAAAGGAATCTAGGACTGAATTACTATTTGAGTATGAAATAATATATATATGTTATAAAAATAGGATCAAAATTATACACAAAAAAGACGAGCAAGGAAGATATAGATACGAATTTTTGAAGTCAGATGCTCTGGTAATTATTGGCAAGGATACTTTCCAAAAAATTGAAAACTTTAAAGAAAATAGAGATAAATATTTACCAAAGTATGTTTTTGCGTATTATTCTGGTTTAGGAAACAGCAACCGATTAGAAGAATATTTCCTGGAACACAAAAAAGCTTTTGCTGATGAAGCAAGGAAAATAAAGGACGATAAAGTTCCAAAACCAACGAGATTATTATATGCAGAATTAATTCATAGCCAACTTTCCGTACTCTCATTTTTTCTTCAGGAAGATAAAGATGCGATAAAGTTTTTAGAAGACAACTTAGGAATTCTATCCATAGAGTCCATTTTACTATCTATCTTTGAACCAGATTGGTCAACTAAAGCCAAAATGGAAAGTGAAATGGAATATAAATTTTTCGGAAGTTCTGGAGTCGTAAGAAACTTACTTTATCACCTGCATGATGAAGTTGCTTTTGCTCCAATAAGAGATGTTGTAAAACCTAAGACCGACTTATGGCAAAAAGTAAAAAATAAAAAAGGAATTGATGTTATATATTTATACATTCAAGACATAGAAAAAATAAGAAAATACATACAGGATAAAGATTGGAATATTTTTCAATTTTTTCACGTGCTAAATACAGCCAATGTATCCAAACTTCTTACTAGAGAAGGAATTCAATTGCGGGTCAGAAAAAAGACCGCAAATCATATTCAATTTAAAGAACTCAGCGAAGGTGAACAACAATTGCTTACTGTCTTGGGTTTAATGCGATTTACCGTTACTGATGAGGCTTTGTTTTTATTAGATGAACCAGACACACATCTGAATCCATATTGGCAATGGAAATATATGGATTTTATCAATCAGATAGTTCTGCAAGAAAAAGACTCAAATAATACCATTCAAGTAATTATGACTTCTCATTCACCTTTATCAATTGGCAGTTTGACTAAGGAAGAGGTTCGAATTTTTTATAATGATGAAACAGGAAAAGTTGGAACATATATACCGGATGAGGACCCTCAAGGTATGGGCGTCGAAGGTATTTTAACAAGCATTTTCGGATTACCTACCGTACTAGACTTAATTGCTCAAAGGAAGATAGATAGAAGAGATGAATTGTACAACAAGAAGTTCCATTCAGATGAAAGACTAAGTAATGAAGAAGAGAAAGAATACAAAAAGCTTTTTGATGAATTGGAGTATATAGGAATTAAATCTTCTCACATAGATCCTATTTATGAAAAATTTTTACAAGCGTATAAAGCAAGATTTCAAAATAAAGGAAAGGAAAATAGAGCGTTAAATCCGGAGGAAATTGCAGAAAGAAAAAGAATCGCAGAAGAAATTTTAAAATCCTTATTGGATGAAGAAAATAAATAAAGATTATGAGATATATTGACACTTCAAAACTAAGCCCTGATACTGTATGGTTGACATTAGCTACAATTGCTTTAGAAAAATTGTCTAATTCGCAAGATCAAAGTAAGTTCTTGAATGATGAAATACCGTTCCGAGTAAAAAACCCAAAAACAAACAGAGAGAAAGATTATTATGCTTCTGAAGTCTGGGGAAATCTGAAGGATTTCCTTATTAGATATGCTGATCCTGACAATGAAGGCATTAAATGTTGGTACAGTGAAACCATAGAAACTGTGGATATATTTGTAGATCATTTCAGACCCAAAGGCACTATAGCAGAACTAACTGATAAAAATTCAGATTTAGAAAAGGAAGTTAAGCAACAAATAGACCTTTTAGCAAGAGATGGCTATTGGTTTTTAGCCTTTGACTACAGGAATTTTAGATTAGCAAGCAAAAGCGCAAACCAGGCCTTAAATCCAAAACCAACACCTCCAAATGGCTGTAAAGCAAAAGGGAAAAGTTCTTTTTTTCCTTTAAAACAAAATAGCTTAATTGCATCTAATAAAAATGAGATTGAACAGGAGTCACTTGTCTTATTGGACCCTTGCAATGAAAATGACCCCGAATATTTGAGATTTAATGAAACTGGTAAAGCTTTAGCAACTCATCGTAAATATACTTGGCAATATTGCAGGTCAATGGTTTCCATTGAAGTATATGCTTTAAATCACCATAATAGACTTACAAAGGGTCGAAGGGACAAATGGGGAAATATAGCAAATAAAATCAAGGAACTAGATGAGCTTTATAAAAAACTAAATGGTGCAACAAATGGAGACCAATTTAAAAATAAGCAAAAGAATCTTGAAAAACACATAGAAAAAACTTCTGAATTTTCTGCCGTAGCGATTGATTGTATCCGTTATTATAAACAGATATACTCTTGGCTTGAAAGCATTTTTCCAGATAGAATACTCAGAAAATAGCTTCTCCAAGAAGAAAAATCGCAACAATCTAAAAATTCAGTAAAGACTTAAGAACCGAGACCCAGAAAAACCATCCTTTCCTTCAGATCTTCCTGAATCAGAGGTACAAGAGGCAGCGCGTGAGTAAAATGGAGTCGGTGCCAATTTACTTATGCAATGAGCATCACCATTTCCTGTTGAACAGATAATATGCAGGAATTCCTGTTAAAGTAATACCGATTCCCCAGAAAGCATTTGAAGGATAATTGACTGCCAGATTGATGATTACAATCAAATTTCCGACTGCAAACAGAATCGGTGTCAGCGGATACAAAGGAATTTTATAATCAGAGTTCAGACCTTTTCTCTTCAGAAAAAAAGGAGTCAGTGCCGTCAGAATCGAAAGCACAAGGACTGCGCAGGTGATCATATACAGAAGCATATAAATACTGTTCACAAAAAGCAGAAGGGAAGCATACACACCCATTACAAGCACAGATTTCCAGGGAGTGCCGTATTTCGGATGCAGTTCAGCAAGAGACTCATAAAAAAGTCCGTCCTTTGCCATCGCATAAAAAAGCCGGGGCGCACCGAACATCATTGCAGAGACAGAACCGACAAGCACCCAGAGCACAAAAGCACTGAATGCCATCTTCAGTCCTTTTCCGAACAGCGCTTCTGCGGATGTCAGTCCCACCTGTTCAGATGCTGCAATCACCTTCATATCCGCTGAATACAGGTATAGAAGATTGACGGAAGCATACAGTATAATTACAAATCCGAGAGCCGCATAAATGGACTTGGGGATATTCTTTTCAGGTTCCTTGACCTCTCCCGCAAAATAGGTGACAAGATTCCAGCCGAGATAGGTAAAGCTGACCGGAACAATTCCAAGCAGGATCAGTGAAAAACTGTTTGCAGGCAGAGGCGAACTGACCGCTGACTGAAAATTTCCCCCGTTCAGGTTTCCGAACAGAAAACCTGCAATTACAAAAACAGCAAGTCCGCCGATTTTCAGAAGAGTGAAAAAGTTCTGAAGGCGGACAGCTCTTTCCACACCCCTGATATTGACCCAGGTAAAAAAGCCGATCATCAGAATGCCGATGATCTGTGCACTTCCGAAACTGAGTTCCAGAAATTTCAGGTTCAGATGGAAAAGTTCGAATTTAAATTCCGGGAATATGTCAAAAAAATTGCTGGAGAACGCAAGTGCAATGACTGTAATATTTGCGGAAAGATTGGCCAAAAGGGCTGCCCAGCCGCTCATAAATGCCACGAGAGGGGAATAGGCTTCTTTCAGATAGATATAGTCCCCTCCCGCCTTGGGAAAAATGACTGCAGGAAAAGCATAACTCATTGCCCCTGCTGCAGCAAAAAGTCCGCCTAAAATCCAGCAGATCATAATCAGACGAGGATCCCCTACGTCCCTTGCCAATGCACCCGCCGAAATAAAAATCCCGGAACCGACGATCGAACTGATCATCATAGAGGCAGAATCCTGCCAAGAAAGTGTTCGCTTTAAATCCATAGCTTTGGGAACTGTCTAATCATAAGCATGAAGTTCAAGAATATTTTTTTAATACTGATAATTTTCCTCTCAGTCGCAGTTTCCTGTAAACGGGAAAAGACTGACGGCACTGTTCCTGTGGTTATGGAAGAGAAAAAAGTCCCTGAAGCAGCGACAGCGGCGGCAGAGGTCAAGGACCCTCCCGTCTCTGAAGAACTTTTAGTCACAAGCCTGTTTCTTTCCGGAAGACTTCAGACGGTGGACAAGTCTGTCCCTATCGGGAGCTATCTGAAGAATGATTCTTACGGAGTCTACAAGAAGAAAATTCACGATCATTGGGCGCAGTACAAAAAACTGATCTATGATCCTCTGGTGGAATGGAGAAAGAAGAATATCCCGAAAGTAGATAATAAGCTTGTATTCTATCCGTTCTCAGGTCCCGACTTTCCGAATGCAAATGCACTGTACCCCGACGCACAGGAATACATTATGATCGGTCTCGAACCTGGCGGATTGGAACCGAACATAGATGCAATGCCCAAAGAAAAAGTGATGAAAGGGCTTTTCGAAATTGTAGCCAGTCAAGATTCCATTTCCAGGCTGAATTTCTATATGACCAATAAAATGAAGCAGAACATCTCCGCTTCTGTATTCAAGGGGACTGCTCCTGTAATTCTCACATACTTCGGACTTTTGGGATTCAAACCTCTGTCGCTGAGAAGCATTACCGTCAATGATGAGGGCAATATAGAATATCTCACTCAGAAGGATATTGCAGAGAAATATAAAAACGGGAATGTATCAGTTGAATTCATTTTTCTGGACGCTGAAGGAAGAAAAAAGAAACTGACGTATTTTTCCGCAAACGTTGCAAATGAAGGAATCACAGCAAAGCCGAATGTAATGAAATATCTGGAAAAGAAAGAAAGTTTCGTAAGCACATTCAAGGCAGCATCCTATCTTGTGCACTATGCAAATTTTTCCAAGATCAAGGACTATGCAGTATCCAGAGCTGAGATGATTGTAATGGATGATACCGGTCCGAGAATATCCGATCTCAAAAAAGATTTTGATATCACTGTATATGGAAAATATACGAAACCCATTGCCCTTTGGCCGAATATGTACCAGGCTTCACTTACGGATCTTCATAATAAACAGAAACCTGCTCCGATTCATTTCCGATTCGGATACGGGACTCTGCATGGAACCCATCATTTGATTCTTGCAAAAAGAAAGGAAAAATCGGCACCGCCAGTTCCTGAAACACCGGCAAAAGGAAAATGAGATACTGCACTGGCAGAACGGGCTTGTTGAATTACACCCCGTTCGACTGCGCATACTCAAAAGCTGCTGCTCAGTGCAGACAGCTCAGGATGACAGATCATTGCCTCTTGTAAACACTAGGCGGCGGGCGGCTTGGCTGCTAAGCCAGCCTGTCCTGACTGACTGCGTGGAAAGCAATATTTCACGCGGAGACGCAGAGAAAAGAGTCAATAAAAACAAGGCTCAGCGACGCCGCGTCAGTCTGTCCATAACAGCGTTTATTCACAGGCAAATGTAACTTGAAAGAGCTGTCTCTCAGAATCTTTTTTTTCATTGTAGTGGCTGCTCTGCTCCAGTGGATCTGTTTTCCTTTTCTTGTTTCCTACGTTGAAAAGACTTCATTCATCTGGCAGGAATCCGGAAAAAGAAAACTGAACCCGGACAGGGAAATTTATTTCTTCGGAGACAGTCAGCTGATGAGCGGAGTCAAACCGGATGAGTTTTCGAAACTGACTGGCACTGCAAAGGAAAAAATCGGATTCTATCCTCTGCCCTCGGACCAGCCGGAAAGGATCTGGCTTCAGCTTCTGTCTCTTCAAAGAAAAACGTCCTTCAAAAACAGAACGTTTATCATCAGTGTATCTCCGATCACACTGTCCAAAAATGAAGTGACTGATGCGCATAAATCATTATTTCATAATTATCATCCTTTTCTGCCTTCCATCATGACGGAACCGGATATAATGAAATTTTATTTCAAAGACGGTGCAGGTCTTGTTTATTATCTGTTTGGAAGACTTTTTCCCGTTCTCCGGTTGAACGGTTTTTACAGCACCGAAATCAAGTTTCTGAAAAAGGAGATTTCTCCCGCAAATAAGGATTTTCAGTCTGCACTCAATGAGGGCTTCTTTTCTGCTCTCAAAAAAAACGGTGAGATGAATCATCATCTGGAAGAAACTCTTCTGAAGAATGATTTTCACTGGGAATGGGGAACCGCAAAAGAAGAAACGGAATGCCATTTCAGAGCAGACAGAAATTCCTTTGTGAAAAGCTCGGTACAGATTCTGTACAGAGAACGGCCGGACTCAGTAAAAACCTGGAATAAAATTTTTGACTTCCTGCAGAAAGAAGAAGCGAGATTTCTTTTTGTCAGAATTCCTTTTTCACCGATGCTTGAAGACGCTCTTTCAGAGGCAGAAGCCCCTGATGTAAAACTTTTCAAAGAATGGGAACAGAAAAAAAAAGGATCTGTTTTCACAGTGGATTCAGATGATTTTTCGATCGGCGACTTTACCGATCTCACCCATCTGAATTCCTGCGGAAGAAAAAAATTTCAGAAGGCTTTGAAAGATAAGATTAAAGGTTTTTGAATTTAATCCCCTTTACAGCTGAGACTAATTCTCTATTTCAAAGACCAGTAACATCGTTTAGGAGAGATGATCTTTTCTTCCTTCTTCAGTTTATTCAGAACCTTGTCCACTTCCTTTCTGTCAAGGCCGATCAGCTTGACAATATCTCCGGCACTCAAAGGTTCCTTTGAAGTTTTGAAAATTTTAACTACTGTATCATAAGTATCCATATGTATTCTCCTGACTGTTAACTCAGAATGAATATCTCAGTATAGCAAGCTTTTTTCCGTCGTGCCATTCAATCCGCGTCTCTTGCCAGTCTAAATCCGAGCATCCTGCTTTTGTAATCTCCAGGATATGCGTAATAATATGATCCGGCTCTGCCTGGATAGAGACTGGAACGCACGCTCTCTACGATCACACGAAACCTGTCAGCTCCTTGTTCTCCCTTCGGGTCAGTCAGAATATGATTTTCAGGAAAACAGTAAATCGGATCGTTCTTGCTGGAACAGCTTCCGTCGCCCTTATTTCCTAATCTCGGTTCCATATAACTCATATCTGTCCTGCCGTCCGAGACCCATTCGCCGGCATTTCCCCACAGATCATAGATTCCATAACGGTTCGGTTTCAGCGTTCCTACTCTCTGAAGATTTCCATTTGCATTGGCATAAGTCCAGGCATATTCTGAAGACTTTTTTTCATCATTTCCCCAATGAAAAAAAGTCTGATTTTCTCCCGACTGTCCTGTGCCTGCTGCTGCAAGCTGCCACTCTGCATAAGTCGGAAGTCTGTAGGATTTTCCCGTTGTCTTTTTGTTCAGTCTGGAAATAAATTCCTGTATTTCTCGATAAGAAACAGATGTGACAGGCTTGTCATCCTCCTTCTCGTAATTCGGAGCATCCCCTCCCATCACTGCTTTCCACTGTCCTACGGTCACTTCTGTTGCAGAAAGCTGATAAGGTCTGGTAATGACTGTTTTATAATAAACTCTGCGGTCCCCCTGCAGATAAACTTTTACAGTATAAAACTGACCGGCATCCACACGCCTCATTCGGAAATCAGGAATTTCTTCGGCAAGAAGAGCGGCACCGTATGTCAAAAAGAATACCATCCATGTAAATTTCATTATTTTTCTCCCGGTACAGAAGGCTCTGCAATATTTGATCTTGGAAGTATGGAAGGTCTCAACGACCTGTCGGCAGGTTTCAACAGAGCTGCTGCCTCAGTATTCCCTTTTTTCTCAGCAATACTCAGAGCAGTGAACCCCTGGTATTTTATGGTTGTATCCGCACTGTATTCCAGCAAAGCTCGAATGACATCCGTTTTTCCGAAGTATGCGGCATACATCAGTCCTGTCCAGCCCTTGTTCTGCGCATTCGGATCTGCACCGGATTTAAGTGCAATTCTTGCCTGATCTGCATCTCCCTTATAGGAAGCTTTCAGCAGCTGCATATTCAGTTCAGGAGTCGGTTTTGTGTCTTCTGCAGTATTTTCGGAATCATATTCCACGAGTGTCAGAAGAAAATGATACCATGTATCAGTCATATAGCTCTGTCTGTCCTGTGAACAGGTCTGAAAAAACACATTATCAATTCCTGACATTGTAAATCCGTCTGCAACCGCACAGAATTTCAGAACATTTTTTTCATCCGGCGGCTGAAATGAATATTTATAAACTTCCTCATTTCCATTTTCTTTTGCGTTCGGCACTTCCCATACAATTTCCTGATTCTTCTTCAGAGGCTTAAGGTGATAGAGAACCTCAAAAGGCTCATTTCTATAATAGGATTTGTCTGCCTTGTATCTTCTCTGATCGCAGACCGTTTTTCCTGTCTCTGAATCTTTTTTCAGAATACCGTATGAAAATTCTTTTCCAGTATATCTGCATATTGCAGGATATTCATACTTTCCAGTAAAATCATTTCTGACAAATCTTCCTTGAACAGTCTTCAGTGAGGATCCGGAATCATAAGGCTTGAAACCGAAGTATTCGTGAAGATTTCCCACGTTTCGGACAGAACTCTTCAGTCCTTTCTTCGATTTCAGTATATCTGTAATATCCGATCTTCCCATTTCTTCGGAAATATCCGTCAGACTTGCTTTCAGCCACCCCCAGGAAATATCCGTGTACCCTCCGTGAAGCGTATACTTAAGATCACCGCCCTTCTCTATCATCAGTCTGGTCATTGTCGCGGAACCTGACATTACAGCGAGCTGAATAGGATGTCCTTTGGGACCGCAGTACGGATATGCTTCAGCATTTACATCAGCCCCTTCAGAAAGAAGTTTCTGTACTTTCCGGAAATTCCCGCTGTATACCGCAGACGAAAGCTCCTGATTCTTGTTAAGCCCAGCTCTGCTTCCGACTGTTTTCAGACTTCTGTAGGAAAATTCAGGCACTCCGGAACGGGTCATCTTTGGATTCTGCTGCCCATAAAAAATCAGATCAAACTCTTTATCAGCCTGGTTTGCAATATTGTACTGCTGTGCTGAGATATTTATGGAGAAAAACAGCATAAACACCGCGTAAATCATTTTTATCATTTTCATTGTATCTCCTTGTCCACTTGATCTGCATCTGCTCAGCCAAAAGACTCACAGCTGCTGTATTCTGATTGCCTGCCGGATGACTGATGCTCATCTGAAATCAGATGATTGTTAGACTGATTGTCTTCTTAGACTGTAAAAATTTTGACGGTCTATAACTGTTACAGAATCAGTCTGTTCTCGAAATGCCTGCATAATAAACCGTTGAAAACGGATGACTAATTCCTGAACCCGATGTCGCATTCACAGGATGCAAAATTTTCTGATGTCTCCCTGCATTCTATGACCGTCACTCCTGAAAAATTTGTCCTTCCAGGATAGGCCGACGCCATCGCATTCATCCTGGCTGCCTCAGTGCACTGTATTTCACTCAATGCAGAACTTCCCTTATTGATTGCTGTTTTGCCGGCCCTGCCTGAACCCTTCACTATTTTGGAATAGACGCCTTCCTTTGCAGAACCTGGACTCGGTTCTGACCGATAGCTTGACTTGGACGGAGATGCACAGTCTGCCATGAACATCATTAAAAGCAGAAAAGATATGAATTTCAAAATTATCATACGTTGAAATTCATATGCTTCGTCGGTTCAGTCAATATATTTTTTCGCGCAGGGAAAAAGATTTCGGGAAAATTAATAATAATTATTATATTATAAAATACTTACTAAAAATCAGATGAATTCTTTGTCCAGAATACTCAGGATAAACTGAAGTCTTATCCAGGATCTGCAGATAAAACTGCTGCTAAGTTTAAGAGTCATTCTGCTGAGTCAGGAAGAAATGGATGCGCAAAGAGCTTTGAAGCTCAGGACAATGCTGATTCCTGCTTATGTATTTTTTTAAAATAAGAATGTCCTTAATATCATACTTTATTTTTTCGTGTTAAATATGAGATGGCAGTATTCAAGATTCGAAAAAACAGATCAGATTCCTGAAAACCTGCAGAAAAGCGTGCAAAAGGATACGGGTTTATGAAGAAAATTCTGATTCTGGATGACCAGCTGGAAATGGGAATCATTCTAAAAGACACAATTGAAGCTCTTGGACATTCAGCCAAGTCTGTTCAGACTCTTCGCGAATTCATACTGGCGTATCAGGGCAGTTACGACATTTTTATCATTGATCTTATGCTCGAAGATACAGACGGGATAGAACTTCTCAGATATCTTGAACTCAAAAACTGCAGCAGTCAGATCATCCTGATGAGCGGGGCAGAACCAAGAACTCTGTATTCTGCACAGCAGATTGGGCTGAACAGAGGCCTGAATATTCTGGGGACACTTCATAAACCGGTAAAACTCGATGAAATTAAAGCTCTGCTTTCACTTTCGGAAAAACAGCCTGAACAGAAACAAAGTGTTTTGATAAATTATGAGATATCCAGAGATGATCTTGAAAATGCTGTAGTAAATAAAGAGATTTCCATTGTTTTTCAGCCTCAGATAGACATTCGGAAAAACAGGGTTTCCGGTCTGGAGGCTCTGTCAAGATGGAATCACAGCGTAATGGGAGCCATTCCTCCTCAGGCATTCATCGGTGCCGCTGAAAGGTTCTCTCTGATTGAGGAACTTACAGTATACGTATTGCAGGAAAGTCTGAAAACACTGAATGAACTGAACAGTTCCTATCCTGAAACCAGAATGGCTGTCAATTTCTCAGCTCTTCATTTTCAGGATCTGCAGCTCCCCGACAAAATTCAGCATCTGCTTGCAGAAAATAAAATACCTTCAGAACTGTTCACAATAGAAGTGACTGAATCCAATTTTTTTGAGAATTATACTGATTCAATGGAGATCCTGACCAGACTTTCACTGAAAGGAATCAATCTGTCCATTGATGATTATGGGACAGGATATTCCAATCTGCAGCATCTGAAAAACATTCCGTTCAACGAATTGAAAATCGACAGATCCTTTGTTCAGGACTGCTCAATCAGCTCTCAGGTAAAAATGATCACGGAAAATATGGTCAAGCTGGGGAAGGAACTGAATATGAAAATCGTTGCAGAAGGAGTGGAGGATGAGAATACTCTGAAGCTGATGAGAGAGATGGACTGTGATTACGTTCAGGGATTCTTCTTCAGTCCTCCTCTGACCAAGATACAGCTGAAAAATTATCTTAAGGATTTCGATTCTCCAAAGAAAGTCTGAACTGAGATTGTAAAGATCGCGCAACAGTATCCTTCAACGAACTCAGGAAGGTAAATTATAGTCAATAAATTTTCGAACAAGGCTTGCTGCTCAAAATTATATTCTGTGAGAAATCTCACTGTTCTTGGTGAGACATTTTTTAATGAAAAAATACAGAATTTTAAGTAAAAATATTCTATTTCACGACCCACTCATTGGACAGAAAATATCTGTCCTTGATGCGGCTGATTTCACCGGTTCGTTTCATCTCCCGCACAAAAAGATTCAAGCTGGTCTGAAGCTGGAGATCGTATTTTTTGAATGCAATGCAGAGATGCTTGTCAATGACAGGTGCCAGAAGAGGAAGATATCTGGACTTCAGAGAAGGATCCTTCTGTATCTGTCCTTCCAGGAAAAGATTGTCAGCGATATAAGTATTTACCTTATTCTCATTGAGAGCTGCAAGCCCGAGAGTATCACTTGGAAACACCTGAATCGGAAACTGAGAGAAATTGCTTCTCATATAGTCTGCATTTGATGTCTTGTCCTTGACTCCTATATTGAGTCTGGCAAGATTTTTGATATCCAGAAGACTTCTGTAAGACTTTGTCAGAAGCACTTCCCCCTCCTGCTCCTGAGGAAGAATAATCTTGTTCACAAGACCCGCAATGGAAACTGTCACATAAGGTTCGCTGAAATATACCTGCTTTGCTCTTACAAGACTCATGGAATTTCCGAGTGCAAGATCTATTTTCCCGGCAATGACCGCTTCCGCATGTTCAGTGAAGTTGTTCAAAGGAACCACCTTTGTCAGTTTTACATCCAGAAACTCTGCATACTTTTGGGCTATCTCGACCTCAAAGCCCGGATATCCAGGTTTAGGATTTTTGATATAATAAGGTTCATAATTCGCGGCAACGGAAACAATAAGTTCCTTTTTTTTCAGAATCTTTCCAAGAATTGACCTGTCCAGATCCTGAGCAGAAACCGGAAGCATCAGAACGAAAAAGAAGAAAAAGCATTTTAGAATTGAATTCATTTGGAAGCTCCTTTGTCTGTTTGAAACATATCAGGCCTGATTTTATTCAGAGATCCTGCGCTGAATTTCACAACTAAGGAGACATTGACCGAATTGCAATATTTTATAATGTTCATTTATCCCCTTTTCAGCATTAGAAAGATTTCTTCCGATCTGGATATGAAGAGTCCAAGCTCCAGATCCTGAGCCAGCCCTGTCTTCATCTTAAAATTGATTTCATAAAGCATATCGTAAATTTTTTCCAGAACCTGATCCGAAAAAACAGTGGACTCTCTCCTCAGTCTTCCCTTTACAAACCTCTTTCTTCCCTCGGAAAAATGCTCCATCCCCAGAAGACGGAAAAATTCCTTTTCATCAGAATCATTTCGGAAAGCCTTTAAAAGAGTCTTGGCCTTGCGTATTTCATCCGCCCTGTTCAGAAATATGCTGAGAAGGCTCAGAAATTTTCCCTGTCTGTCCTCCTGAGTTTTCTGCAGCTTTCCAAACTCCTTGAAAAACTCTGCCTGATTTACGGAAAAGAAACTGTCTGCAAGCTGAAAAGGATTGATCTCACTGACTGCAAAAAGAGTATTCTCCATATCCTCTTTAGTAAAATGTTTTTTAGGTTCAAGAAGAGCCCTTACCTTCAGAATATTTCTGAGATACGCTCCTGAGTTGGAAGGAATCCTCTGCATAAATTCATCCAGTGCATCCGCATCCAGTGTGATTTTTTCCGACTTGAGAATTTCCTCCAGAACACGTTTGCGTTCTTCGGGATACAGCTGCTTATTCCGTATCACAGAAAAATTTCCGGAAAAAAGCTGATTCATCTTTGCAGGAATGTCTTTTGCATCATAATGAACAAGTATATAATATGTATCCGGTATGTTCGGAACATTTTTGCGGAAATTTTCGAACAGATCTTTCTTGCCTGCTGAAAGAATCGTCTTGAAAAAATCTTCCCCTGACCGTATAATGATGAGTTTTGAAGAAGCAAACATACTGAAACTGAAGACTTCGGAAAACAGCTTCTCCATATCACCGTTCTCTGCAACGAAAATCACGGTCTCAAACACTTCACCGGATTTTCTGAATTTTTCCTTGTAAAAATCAGTAATCAGATCAAATTCATAGGAATCCAAAGAAACATAAATTAAAGTCTGGGGCAGTTTTTCGTGACCTGCGTTTTTCAGCTCAGAAAAACTTTTCAATTCTTTTGGAGAAAAATTTTTTTTTGCTTGACTTTCTTTTTTCATGTGTACAAAGTAGATATAGTTTACTGATGTGTTTTGAGTCAAGTCAGTAACAGATTGTTTAGTTTTTTGAGTACGTAGTTGGCGGACAAGGTTCCCAAGTTCTCTGAAGCCTCCGGTAAATACACCAGCTTCAGCCGATCGGCGCGAGATTGCGGATCCTGTCTTTTGGCTAGACTGTCCTAAAAGCTCAGTCTTGTTGCTCACAGTTTTGGACGTTCCAAAGCTGTTCTTTACGTAGAAGGACATTGTCCTGAAGGTTAAGGAGGAAAAAAATGGTTTTCGGAGAAAGCTCTCAGCGAATTTCATTTTACACTGAACCGTCGATCTATGTTCGTCCTATCTATACATTCAATCCCGTCCCTCAAGTGAATAAAGTGTATTCCAGCGAAAACTTTTTCAGCCAGGAAGCATTTAAAGAATTCAAAAATTCTAAGAACTTCAGAGAGTCAGGAGAAACTAGAAAGGACTTTACTCATCGAGGTGCAATAGTAAGCTATATTGCTTAAGTGTTCGCAGCTTTCTCTTTGGATTGGGAAGAGTAGATGTACAAGTTGAATATCTGCAAAACTCAGGAGAAAATTATGACAATCCGCAAGGGTCTGTTCTTGACCCTTGCAAGTCGATTTACCGTAGGAACTCCTTCCAGATCGGCAAAAACAGCAAAAACTTCCTCATAGGAAACCCCACTACATTCCAGTACGACCCCTCAAAAGACTCAGCAGGAGATCCTACATCCTGAATTCCGTATGCACCAGCCTTGTCGAATGGCCTTGCTGATGAGACATAATTTCTACGCTCATCGTCTGTCCAATTTCTAAAAAGAACCTTCGTTTCATCAAACTCATAAACGGTCTTTTTCGGGGAATAAATCGCCAATCCTGTGAAAACAGAATGCTCCTTTCCGCTCAGTGCCTGCAGGAACTCCATCGCCTGTTCAGGGGATTCCGGTTTAGGGAAAAGCCGATTCTCCAGAACGACGATAGTATCACAGGAAATCAAAGTGTCCGTACCGGCGGGAGATTCCAGTTTATCCAGAGTCACTCTCTTCAGATAATCCAAGGGGCGCTCCCCCTGTAGGAACTCCTCAGATACGGAGGACGGGCGCACTGAAAAAGTAAGTCCCAGCGATTCGAGAGCCTGCTTTCGGCGAGGCGAGGCGGATTTTAGAATGAGCATAATTCCTTTTTCTGGTGGCATATTCCTCTGTCCAGTCCCGTTTTGATTTTTAGAAGGGGGCTTGGATCGTTTTATTTTTTATAACAAATGTTTTAAAAAAAGATTGACCGAAAATTCACATGGCAGTATATGTATATCGAACGTTTGTTATAAAAAGAGGCTAAAGACTATGTTTGAAAAGAATGCAGTATTGGATAGGCAGGAAAAAACCGAAGGGGCAGAAAACCGCCCTCCTGTGATCAGTATCAACGGGCAGACCATCATCGGGTCAAGGAATGAGGATATTCTTTCTGCAGCACTGCAGGAGGGGCTGGATTTTCCGCACAGTTGCAGGGTCGGCGGATGTGCAGCCTGCAAATGCAGACTCATTGAAGGAAAAGTAAAAGAACTTACCGAAACCGGCTACCTGCTGACTGAAGAGGAGCTGAACTCCGGCTATATCCTTGCCTGCCAGAGCATTCCCGAAACCGACCTGAAAATAGAACTGGAAAATGAACCCCCTCAAAAGTACTTCGGAAAAATAATCGGACAGAAAAAACTGAATCATGATATTTGTGAAATTTCGATTCAGCTGGACAGATCCATCCGGTACAAAGCCGGACAGTATGCTTCTTTGAGCCTGGAAGGACTGCCGGGAATTGAAAGGAACTATTCGTTCGCATCTCCGGTTGAGGACGGCAATACCGTAAATTTTTTTATAAAAAAAATGCCGGATGGGAAATTTTCCAGCTATGTTCATGAAAACAGTCTGATCGGCAAATCAGTACAGCTGAAAGGTCCTTACGGTGAATTTTGGCTCAGACCGGGAAAAAATCATATACTGATGATGGCAGGCGGGAGCGGTCTTGCACCTATTCTGGCTATTTTAAGACAGGCACTGAAAGACAGAACATATCGTCCGGTCACACTTCTGTTCGGAGCCAAAAAACAGGAGGATCTTTACAGACTGGAAGAAATACGGAATATCCAAAAACAATGGCCGACTGAGTTTAACTTTATTCCTGTGCTCTCGGAAGAAGATGAAAACAGTCTCTGGAACGGAGCAAGAGGGTTTGCCTCAGATATAATATATAATTTTATAGAATCCGGTTCAGAGGCTTATCTTTGCGGTCCTCCTCCGATGGTCAATTCAGCCCGAGATCTGCTTATAAGGAACGGGGTCAGCCGGAAAAGCATATATGCTGATCCATTTACTGTCGGAACCGGCAGAACAGATGAGTCGAAAGGCGAAGAAAAGAAAGGGACTGCCGGCTTCTTTCATTATTTCAAATACTCTCTGTTTCATATTATAGGACTGCTTGCTGCATTTACAATTCTTGCAGGAGGCAATTACACTGTTTTCGGGCTGATCGGTCTGCTGATGCTGTACATTCTCGGGGATGCTGTATCAGGAAACGACATAACAGTTCCGGAATATAAGTATCCGAAAATTCTTACTTTTCAGCTATGGATGGCCCTGCCTCTCCTGATGTTCATCATCTTTTCTTCAGTCTGGAGCGTAAGCAGTACTGACAGTTTCGGATTCGGAGCCTGGGCCGGAAAACTGACTGGTTATGATTTTCTTCAGGCAAGAGAAATATCCGGATGGATCCATCATTTCTGCGGGTTCATCACCGCAGGTCTGATGATAGGACTTGTAGGCACAATCACTGCCCACGAACTTACTCACAGAACCTGGGATCCGGCTTCAATGTTCATAGGCCGATGGCTTCTGGCATTCAGTTTTGACACAATATTTTCCATTGAGCATGTTTACGGACATCACAGATATGTCTCTACAGTCGAAGATCCAGCAACAGCCCCAAGAGGAAGAAATGTATACTATCATATTATATCCTCTTCTATAAAAGGAAATATCAGTGCATGGAAGATAGAGGCATCAAGGCTGAGAAAAAAGCATCTCCCGGTCATTTCAGTTCACAATGCATTTCTTCGCGGACACCTGATGAGTGTTTTCCTTGTCTTTATGGCCTGGATGACCGGAGGAATGGAAGGTATGCTTTTCTTCACGGCCTGTGCAGTATGGGGCAAGGCACTTCTTGAAATCGTAAATTATATGGAACATTACGGAATGGTCAGACTGCCTGAAGAACCTGTTCAGCCTAGACACTCCTGGAACACAAACCGAAGAGTGAGCTCCTGGACAATGTTCAATCTCACCAGACATTCTCATCATCACGCGCAGGGCGAGGTTCCCTACCATAAGCTAAGGCCCTATCCCGAGGCACCGATGATGATCAACGGATATCTGACTACGATTGTAATTGCACTCATTCCTCCTCTCTGGACCAGACTGATGATTCCGAAAGTAATTGAATGGGATACAAAATATGCAAGTCCAGAAGAACAGGAACTCATTAAAGCTGCAAACCGGAAAAGCGGAATACCGGAATTGATGAAAAGATAAATTGGGCTGAGAATGCTTTTTCATGCGGAGGCCTTAGGTGCACTTCACGGACTTAGCAAGCTTGGAAGCCGGTGCTCAGAACAAGCCTGTCGAACTGTGAGCCTCATAAAGCATTCTTTGACGAGGCTCAGAATGACAAATAATCACTAATTGTACCCGCTCCCGTTATTTATTTCCAATGTCCCAAAGGCGGAGAGCAGCAGGAATGTGCTTTCCGCAAGTCTGCCATGCTTCGGTGTCAGAAATCCGGGGATTTATTATTTTCACAGTTCAGGACTTGATCAGTCTAATTTTTATGAAAATACTGTTTATGATAATGACCATATCCCTGTGTCCCCTCTATGCGCAGGCACAGAAGAAAAAAATACCGAACAGACTGATTGACTATCCGAAATTTCAGAAGACAGTCAATGATTCAGCAGAGGAAAGAGAATCCAGAAGGCTGACTGAAGAAGAGTTTCTGAAAATGATGAAAGAAGAAGGTGCAGTTCTTCTGGATGCAAGAACAGAATCCAGATACAGTATGAGGCATATAAAAGGAGCCGTAAGTCTTCCTTTTACAGAATTCACTGAATCCTCACTTTCTTCAGTAATCCCGTCCAAGACTTCAAAAATCCTCATCTACTGCAACAATAACTTTACGGGGGATCAGCAGTCCTTTGCCTCTAAAATGCCGGCAGCTTCACTTAATATTTCCACTTATAATGCTCTCAAAGTCTACGGTTATAAAAATATTTATGAACTCGGACCCCTGCTCGAGATCGGGAGGACCAAACTTCCATTTGAAGGAAGTCTTGTGAAATAGCTGCCTGAAACTGAGACTGCGAAAAAATCTAATTTATAAAATATTCTACAATAAACTCATCTATTTCTCGGCAGACTGACGGGAGAGTCTGCCTGATTCCTTGATCCAAAATTCGCGGCAGGATACCGACAGTTCGATCCGTTGTCAAAATTTCCCAGAACATCATTCAAGGTTTTTTTTCCAAGTATGACAGACCAACATCTTTTCCTGAACACCTGCTGCACAGATTTTAGACAGATCTGTCTGTCTTACTGCAAGGAAACCTTAAGTGATAGACTTTATACTGTATGTGCACAAAGTAGTCTTATGAGCATAAGAAACAAGCTTCTGGCGGCTTTTACTGGTATTTTAATTTTGATTGGTTCTAATATAATATATATTTTTTTTCATATACACAGAATGAATGTATTTATGGATAATATAATTTATGACAGAAATCCAAAACTGTTTACGAGCTACGAACTGTTAAAAAACTTTCAGCAGACTGCAAGATCAGTCAGAAATTTAGTCATCATGACCAATCCTGAAGATCTGCTGAAGGAAAAAAATACGGTAATCCAGCTGATGAATACTGAGATTCCAAAGCAGCTAAACTATCTGAACACACATTCAAATACAGCAAAGGGTAAAGAACTTACAGGCATACTCATTGAAAAAAACAATCTTATGTCTGTTCAGATTGACCTGATCTTAAAAGCAGTGGAAAATAATAAAAAAGAAGAAGCTATTGCTTTAATCAACTCCAAGGCAAAAAATTCAATGACTCAGATCTACTTTGCAATGACAATTGCGGAATATGCAGATTTTCAGAAATCGATTCTTGAAGAAAATACCGGCATTATTCACAGTACAATAGAAAACACAAAGGCTGCTTCCGTCATTATATTTTTTATTTCCTTTATTATATCAATCGTTATAGTTGCATATTTAATAAAGTATATTACTGATTCTCTGCAGAAACTCACAGAAAGCATAGAGAAGATCAGTTCGGGAGACTTGAAAGTAAAGATCAATACAGAAAAAAATGATGAGATCGGAAAAATAGGAAAATCATTTGAAAGAATGGTCAGCACTATCAACGGTCTGATTATTGATCTGAATTCAATATCGGACTCTGCAACGGCAGGAAAACTGGATTTGAGAGCTGATAAGAAGTGGATATTTGAAACTTGGATTTTATGGGCCTATCTGGACATACAGAACATCACCAACGCACAAAATCCTGAAGCTGTTCGCTACAGCTACGACTACTCCCAAAAGCGAACGAT
>DAORDI010000017.1:0-36574 GCA_035345895.1 Leptospiraceae bacterium | reverse complement strand
TGAATGACTGGAATATGGTATTCATTCCCTACTGCTCCGGGGATCTGCACTGGGGATCAAATTCTCTGACTTATAAACATCCCTCTACAGGCGCTTCTGTAAATTTCAAACATAAGGGATTTGATAATTTTCTTTCTGTTCTGAAGTACATACAGACAAATTCTGATTTTACTCCCGGTGCAGGAAACAAAATTCTGGTCATCGGACAGAGCGCGGGAGGATATGGAACTGTATTCAATTTTTCTCATATAAAAGAAGCTTTCCCGAATTCAGAAACCCACGCATTTGCAGATGCTTCCAACGGAGTCGTCCCGGCGGGATTTCAGACTCAGGCAATGGCAAATTGGAACGTCACTGCAAATCTGCCCTCCTGGGTGACAGGAATTTCAGACAGTTTCATTCAGACCGGCGATCTGGGTGATATGATATATAAAATATCCCAGTATTATCCCTCTTCCAGATTCGCACAGTACACTGCAGAGTACGACGGGAACCAGAGATATTTTTACAACGTAATGCAGGTGCTTCCGACAAAAACATATGAAGACAAAAAAGATTTCTGGGGTTCCTCAACCGGCTATAATGTTCCAGACAGTGTAACCTGCGACTGGAGAGACAAGATGCGGCTTAAGACCTCTGCAGCGGCATTGAGCTCAAATTACAGATACTATATTGCTGCAGGCGACGTGCATACAATTACAACTGCAAAAGAATTTTTTTCTGAAAATTCCGGAGGACAGACTGTCAGAGACTGGCTCTTTGCATTTCTGGAAAACAAATCCTGGACCTCAAAGGACTGCCGAACAGCAGGCTCAGGATGCAAGCCGCCTGCAACAGAGGCAAGTCCGTCCGGAGTTGTGTGCAAATAGCCAAACTTAGAATTGCAGGCTGGCAGAATCACGAGCTGAATTCTGATAAAAATCGAATCAATTCATTGTACAAAATCCCCATCCTGCACTGATAATAAGTCTTACTATCTATCGAAAAAAAATATGAAAATAACTGTAATCATTCAAATTTTTTAAATAAATTATCTCTGTCAGGGAATCTGTACAGGCGGCAAAGAGAAAATCCAGCACCTATTTTTTTTAATCAACAGCTTTCAGGCTCAGCTGATTAAAAATTGACCGGCATAACACATTAGATGGAGTCTGTCCAAAATTTAGACGGATTCGGTTTGACAGGAAAACATCCGATTTGAAAATTATTAACAGATTAAACAAACGGATGAAAAACAGTCTATACATTTCGATGTTCCGAAACTCACCAGAGAGCATTGCTGTAATCAGACTGGAGAAAAAAAATCAGAAAGACAGTCCCTGCTTCATTCTCGAAGAAGCAAACCCTGCCTTTATAAAAACATTCGGCACCGATAATTTAAGCCATCTGAATGAGATCCTTGTTCACAGCAGGGAACTGAATATATCCGGATTCATAGAGATGCTCTCCGGCTCGGAAAATCCAAAACCCGAAATTCATAAAGAAATTTATATTTTTGGACTGGGACGATATTTCCGAATGTCAATGTATTTTCTTGAAGATGATTTTTTCTGCATCAATCTTCAGGATATTCAGGAAAAAAAGAAAAAAGAACTTTTCATCGAAGCAGAAAGCAGACTGAACAGGTACATCCTTGATTTCAGCTCAGCAGGCTATTCTGTCTACAATATGGACAGCGGAGAGTGCGACTTTTTCAACAAGACATTCAGGAAATTTTATTCTTATCTTTTTTCAGATCCGGAAAACGGAATTAGCCTTAAAAATATTTACAGAGAAGATATTAAGCAGTGCATAGAAAATGCGCTCTTTCACGAGACTGAACAGATCTGTCAGTATAAAGTGCTGAAAGACCGGTTTGAAGTGATTACGCTGGAGTGCAGAGTATCCGTTTTTTCATTTCAGGGAAAAAGAAACCTTCTTATGATCATCAAAGATATCAGTGCCTATGAAAACATTTCAGAGGAGCTGAGAAAGGAAAAAGACCTTCTGACTCTGATTACAGACTCCATGCCCACAATAATCGCCTACTGGGATAAAAATCTGAACTGCGTATATGCCAATAAGCAGTTTGGCAATTGGTTCAAGAAAGATCTGAGCACAATCATCGGCCATTATCAGAAAGATGTAATCGGTGAAAAACTCTATAATATGAACTACGAGTTCACGATGCGCGCTCTGAAAGGGGAACCACAGTCATATGAGAGAGAAATGATTATGCCTGACGGTGAGAAAAAATATACTAAAGTTCATTACATTCCGAACAATACGGAAAACGGAACGATAGGGTATTTTGTATCCATAGTAGACGTCACTGACATTAGAATCAGAGAGATGCGGTTGAACGAAATAACAAAACAGCAGCAGATTATTCTGGAAAATGAAATAGTGGGAATTGCCAGAGTTCAGGAAAGAAAGCTGGTATGGGTCAACCCCGCCTTTGAAAGCACATTGGGTTACGGCAGGGATGAACTGACCGGTCAGTCTACAAGAATAGTATACGAGAGTGATGAACTTTATGAATCAATGGGGGAGAAAATTTATACCTCTCTTCAGTCAGGAAAAACATTCCGTTTTCAGATAGAAAGCCGCAGAAAGGACAATGAACAGGTCTGGATTGAGCTTTACGGAACTATGCTTGATGCAAAAGAGAATGTTTCCTTATGGTTTCTTCTGGATATTACTGAACAGAAAATTGCAGAAATTAAATTCAAGGAATCGGAAGAAAGATTCAGTGCTGCGTTCAGACAGGACAAATCCATAAAGATTTTCATCAATCCTGACAGCGGAATGATACTGGATGCAAATGAGGCCGCAGTTAAATTTTACGGCTATCCCTATGAAACGCTGACTGCAATGAGGATAAGCGATATCAATCAGCTCAGCCCGGAAGAAGTAAGACAGGAAATGCAGAGGGCAAAGGAAAGGAAAAAAAATTATTTTATATTCCGTCACCGTCTGGCAGACAGTTCAGTTCATGAGGTGGAAGTGTATTCAACACCTGTTGTATTCAGAAATCAGAAAATTCTTCTTTCTACTATCCATGACATTTCTGAAAAAGAAAGACTGAAAAGAGAGCTTAAGGAAAGAAATGAACACTATCATCTTCTGATGCATACGTCGAGGGACTTCATTCATATTCTGGACAGACGAGGAAGACTCTATGACTGGAATCTTGCTTTTCAGAAACATCTTGGATATTCAAGCGAAGAAATGACGTTCCTTACTGTGGAAAAATGGGACTACCAGTGGTCGCTTGATCAGCTGAAGGAAAAGATCGCGGAAATTATTGATTCCGAGGAAGGTTTTGCATTTGAAACACAGCACAGGAGAAGGGACGGAACCATAAGGATTGTAGAAATCAATGCAAACAGAATTACAATAGGACAGGATGACTATGCACAGTGTTCTGCCAGAGATGTCACTGAACAGAGGAAGGCAAGTCTTCAGCTGGAAATGCTGAACGCCGAACTGGAAAAGAAAAAGACGCAGGCTGTTTCTGCAAACAGAATGAAGAGCGAATTCCTTGCAAATATGAGTCATGAGATTCGCACACCCCTGAACGGAGTCATCGGCTTTTCAGAACTTCTCGAACACACCGAGCTCAGTCAGGTGCAGTCTTCCTACCTTGAGAACATAACTGTTTCAGCGAAGGCTCTGCTTGCTCTGATCAATGATATATTAGATTTATCTAAAATAGAAGCAGGAAGACTGGACCTTGATCTTGTCAGAATGGATCTGCGCAAGCTTTCAGATGAAGTTATAAAGATTGTAGGCCTGAATGCAGAGAAAAAGGGTCTGGCATTAAAATATGCTATAGACAATTCTCTTCCGCCCAGCGTGCTTGCTGACTCCCTCAGACTGAGGCAGGTTCTTCTGAATCTTATGAACAATGCAATAAAATTTACAGAAAAAGGCAGTATTTTCTATACACTTTCATTTGAATCTGTTCCAGGAGAAGAACAGACAGGGATATTCCATTTTTCCGTTCAGGATACAGGAATCGGGATTTCGGAAGAAGACAAAAGGAAACTCTTCAAGGCATTTTCTCAGGCAGATACATCCACGACCAGGAAATACGGAGGAACAGGACTTGGACTGGCGATTACGGAAAGACTGCTGGATAAAATGGGAAGCAGACTGATGCTCGAAAGCACACCTGGACAAGGGAGCAGATTTCATTTTACCGTAAAGCTTAAATATTATAATGAAAAAATAATTACGATAGAAAATGAAGAAAAAGGTGTATTTCCTCTGCCGCAGAACATTGCTCCAAAAATTCTGATTACAGATGACAACCTTGTAAATATCAAGCTTGCAGAAAAAATCATTCATAAAATTCTTCCTGGGGCAGTCATTTTCAAGGCGATGAACGGGATTCAGTCCATTGCCGTGTACGAAAAGGAAAGAGCTGATCTTATATTCATGGATCTTCAGATGCCGGAAATGGACGGCTTTGAGGCGGCGGAATCCATCCGCAGGCAGTCTGCCGATGTACCGATTATTGCACTGACTGCAAACGCAATGGTAAGTGAAAAAGAAAAATGCTTTCAGAGCGGAATGAATGATTTTCTGGCAAAGCCGGTAGAAATAAAGGATATAAAGACTGTCCTTGAAAAATATCTGGGAAAGAACGAACCTGAAACAATCTGAAAAACTTCCCGTTGAATATTGATCTCATTTACAGCAGGCTGATGTCTCAGTCGGACAGGATGATAATTTGTTATATATATAAGGAACAATTCAATATCTGAGCATAGTAAACCGTTTTAAACGAATCAGTGCTTAGAGCCTTTCGAAACTTCCGAGGTATTTTGCCGTTGAATACCTCTTTCACCCGACTGCAATTTTCCATCTGAAACATAAAATAAAAAATGATTTTCTTTACATACAGTGAATCTGAAAAAAATATAATATTCAGGGGAATATCAATGCTGTCACTGTCAGGATATAAAAACTTACTAAAAATATATGAGAGCAGTAATTCTGACATATATGAAGCAGAGACAGATGAGGGCAGGAAAGTCATTGTAAAAGTTCTGCAGGAACTTCATCCGAACCGGAATCAGGTCGAACGGTTCTATTCAGAGTTCGAAATTGCGAATCAAATTCAATCTGACTATGTGAGGAAAGGAATAAGCAAGGACAGACAGCATGGCCGCAGCATATTAATTCTTGAATTCGCAGAAGGGATCAGTCTGAAAAACTTTTTTATGGGAACAAAGATTGATTTCTCTCTGTTCCTGAAAACAGCAGCCAGCGTCTCCGATGCTCTTTTTCATATTCATAAACATAATGTCATTCATAAAGATTTTAATTCAAATAACATTATAATCGGAAATAATTCTGTAAAGATCATTGATTTTGGAATTTCCACTAAAATCAGCTATAAATCTCATTATCTCGGAAATCCGGAAAAGCTGGAAGGAACACTGGCATATATATCACCGGAGCAAACAGGAAGAATGAACAGGGCAGTAGACTACAGAACGGACATCTATTCATTCGGAGTAAGTCTTTATGAGGTTCTTTCAGGAAGGCTTCCATTTTTTTCAGAAGACCCGCTGGAACTCATTCATCTTCATATTGCTTCCAAAGCCAAACCTCTGTCTGAACTCCTCCTTGGTTCTGAAAGATTTTCTGCTCCTGTTCCCAGTATATTCCTCGAGGCTGTCTCTGAAATCACAATGAAACTTCTGGAGAAAAATGCAGAAGACAGATATCAGTCCGCGTTCGGTCTTAAAAATGATTTTCAGCTTCTTTATAATTATTTTTCATCTAAAAAATTTCCTGAGAAATTCTTTCTGCAGAAAGCTGATTTTTCAGGAAGATTTCAGATACCTGAAAAACTTTACGGAAGAGAAAAAGAGTCTTCGGTTCTGCTGGAAGCCTATGAAAGAATCAGAAATTCTTCCAAGGAACTGATGCTCGTAGGAGGCTATTCCGGAGTAGGAAAATCTGCACTTGTTCATGAAGTTCACAAGCCGAATACAGCAAGTCGCGGTATTTTTCTGGAAGGGAAATTCGATCAGTATCAGAAAAATATTCCATATTCTGCCTGGATATATGCTTTTAAGGAATTTGCAAACAATCTCCTGACTGAAAGCGAAAGGTCTCTTCAAAACTGGAAAGAGAAAATTCTTTCTGCCTTAAGCGGAAACGGCAAGGTTCTGACAGATCTGATTCCCAATCTGGAACTTATCATTGGGACTCAGCCGGAGATTCTGGAACTTGGACCAATGGAGACATTGAACAGATTCAACTCAGTGTTTCTGAATTTTATCAAATGTCTTGCCGACAGAAGACATCCGCTGGCAGTCTTTGTCGATGACTGGCAGTGGGCAGATTCTGCATCTCTGGAACTTCTGAAAATTCTGATGACAGATCCTGATCTGAAATATTTCTTAATTATTGCAGCATACAGAGACAACGAGGTCGGAATCAACCATCCCTTTCAGATAACGGCAGATCATATTCATGCGAAAGAAGTTCCGGTCAGTCTGATTTCTCTTGGAAACCTTTCAGCAGAAAGCGTTTCTCTGCTTGCAGAAGATTCTTTCAGAACTCCAGTTCCTGAACTTGCAGAACTTGTGTATGAAAAAACAAAAGGAAATGCTTTTTTTGTAAATCAGTTTCTGAATTCACTGTATAAGAATGATTTTATATCCTTTTCCTTTGAAGACGGATTCTGGAAAGCTGATGTCCCGAAAATCAAGTCACAGAACATCACTGACAATGTAGTGGAACTGCTTGCAGCAAAAGCAGAAGGCCTTCAGAGTGAAACCCTTGAAATTCTGAAATTCGCCACATGCATAGGGAGCAGTTTCGGAATGGATGTCATTTCAATTATTTCGGAAAAAGAAGAGACTTCACTTTCAAAAATCATTGAGCCTGCGCTCGCAGAAGGGTTCATACTCGACCAGAGAAATTACAGTTCTGTAAATGAAAGAGTTTACAGATTTGCACATGACAGAATCCAGCAGGCCGTCTATTCGCTTATCCCGGAAAGCGAAAGAAAAAAAATTCATCTGAAGACAGGAAAACTTCTTTTCGAAAACTCGAATGAAAAGGAAAGGCAGGACAGACTGTTTGACATTACGAATCAGCTCAATGCTGCGGATGACCTGATAACGGATGAAACTGAAAAATTTCAGCTTTTCTGTCTCAACCTCTCTTCTGCAATAAAATCAAAATCATCTACAGCTTACACATCTGCTCTCAGTTACATAGGATGCGGATACAGACATTATAATGATGATTTTTGGAATATTCATTATGATCTCTGTGCTGAATTCTTCAGGGTATGGGCGGAAGCGGCCTATCTGAACTCAGATCTGGAAAAATCTGTAGAAATCATCAGTTTTGCTCTGGGAAAAGTAAAGACTGCAGCAGACAAAGGGGAACTTTATAATCTTCTTACAGTTGAGTACACCCTCTCTGCAAAGTACGGAGACGCACTTGAGACCGGTGCGGATGCACTTCGGATTCTCGGTGTAGATCTGCCGGCTTCCGACTATGAAAATGCACTTAAGGCAGAAATGGCAAAAGTCGCCGCTGCTCTTTCCGGACGAAAGATAGGATCACTGATTGATCTTCCTTTGATGGAATCAAAAGAGAAGACAGTCGCAATGAAGCTTCTGAACTATATGGTACCGCCTGCATTTATGACAAATCAGCCCCTGTTTCTTGTAATCGCTGCAAAGATGGTCAATATTTCACTGGAATTCGGAAATACAGGAGAGTCATCCTACGGTTATGCAGTTTACGGGATTGTGCTGTGTCAGGTGCTTCTTGATTATAAAAATGGTTATGAATTTGGATCTCTGGCATATGAACTCAGTCTGAAGCTGAAAAATGAAGTTAAAAAATGCCTTGCCTGTGAAGTTCTGGTAGGGCATCTGAATCACTGGAGAAAACCTTTGAAGCAGAGTCAGGATCTGACGGAAATCGGATTCAAAGCGGGAGTAAATTCAGGAGAGATTCAGTTTGCAGGATACATTTATCTCTACCAGGCTTACAACCGGTACTATGAAGGAGTGAACCTGAGGCAGTACAATGAAGAGATGGAAAAATATCTTGAATTTACAGACAGAACCAAGAACACTCATGCCTCAGATGTCATTCTGGGTTCGCAGCTGACAGTGTCTCTTCTCAGCAGAATCAAGACAAAGTCCGGAGATTATGATGAGGCATCTCACTTTCTTAGAGCAAAAGAGAGACAGAGCAATCTTTTCATATGCCCATACTATGTAATGAAATCGCAGATACATTTCCTTTTTCAGGAATATGAAAAAGGTCTGGAATACGCCGTCCTGGCAGAGGAAAGATCGTCGGACGTACCGGGTGTCATATCTACGGCAGAGAACAAATTTTACTATGCACTCAATATAATAGGAATAATGAAATCAGGCAGGGAACTGAATGACAGAGATTTTGAAAAACTGTTTTCAGACCTTGAACGGAATAAATTATCATTAAAATATCTTTCCGAAATATCCCCCGAAAACTTTCTGCACAAGGTAATCCTGCTGGACGCAGAAAAAGCTGCACTGGAAGGGAGAAATTTTGAAGCAATGAAACTTTATGAAACTGCAATAGAATCCGCCTGGGAAAACGGGTTTACTCAGAATGAAGCTATGGCTTCCGAGCTCGCAGGAATGTTTTATCTGAAAAATGGATTTGAGGATATAGCATCATTATATTTAATGCGGGCAAGAAGCGGTTATCTTTCCTGGGGAGCCATATCCAAGCTGGAAAAGTTTGACAGAGATTACTCTCAGCATCTGAAGACACAGAAGGCCGTGAAATCAGTCACATCCAGCTCATCCAATACATTCGACACCCGTTTCACCTCTTCAGTTCAGCTGGACACCGGATCCATCCTGAAGGCCTCCAGAAGCATTTCAGGCGAAATTGTACTCGAGAAACTCCTGAAAAAAATGATGGAGATCATCAGCGAAAATGCCGGTGCAGAAAAGGCTGTACTGCTTCTTCCAAAAAAGGACAAATGGCATATTGAAGCTGAGTCCAGCATAAATGCAGGAAAGATCAGAATCCTCGAATCCATACCTCTTTCCGAATACGGAGAAATTCCAGTATCTCTGATTCAGTATTCAGTTAGAACCAGGGAAAATCTTGTCATCAGCAATGCTTCCCGTGATCCTCGTTTTTCCAATGATGAATATATAATTAAAAATGAACCATATTCCATTATGTGCATACCTTTGATTCATCAGGGGAGTCTGAAAGGAATTATATATCTGGAAAACCGGCTTGCTGCCGGAGCTTTTTCACTGGAAAGAGTTCAGATGCTTCAGATGTTTGCAGCTCAGATTTCCATTTCCATAGAAAATGCTCAGCTCTATAAGAGTCTGGAAGAAAAAGTCGAAGAGAGAACAAAGGATCTTAAACTTGCACAGGATGAACTTGTTCAGTCAGAAAAGATGGCGGCTCTTGGACAGCTGGTCGCGGGAGTTGCCCATGAAATCAACAATCCAATCGGTGCAATTATTTCCTCGATTGAAAGCATTTCAGGGTTTTTCAAGAACAAGTTCTTTGCCATTTCCGAAGCAATGAAGGATATGGATTCTGAAGAGCTGGAGATCTTCCGAAAAATTGTGCTCGAATTCCTGGAAAAGACTCCTGATTTTCTCACATCCAAGGAAAAGAGACAGATCAGAAAGGAAACAGCGGCAGATCTGGAATCAAAGGGTTTCGAAGATGCTTATACACTTGCTGATTATATAACAGACATACGGATGGAAAATCGAATTGAAGAAATTTATCCTTTGATAAAATCAGGAAGTCCTGACAGACTCAGAAAACTTTATGAAATATTTTCCATGATAAGAGGTATCAGCAATATACAGATATCGGCTTCCAAGACGGCCAAAATAGTTTATGCGCTGAAGTCTTACTCTCATCACAGTCATTCCGGAGAGAAAATCGGAATCAATATCATAGACTCTATTGAAACAGTCATCACTCTTTATCAGAATTATCTGAAACACGGAATTGAACTGATCAGGGAATATTCAGAAGGTATTCCGGAAGTCCTGTGCTTTCCGGATGAGATGAGCCAGATCTGGACCAACCTTCTTCAGAATGCTGTTCAGGCAATGAATTACCAGGGCACTCTCAGGATAAAAGCATCATATGAAGCTGGCCGAGTCAGGATACAGTTTATTGACAGCGGAGCAGGCATCAGTGAAGAGATTCAGGACAGAATTTTTCAGCCTTTTTTTACAACTAAAGCACCCGGCGAGGGAACCGGCCTTGGATTGGATATAGTAAGGAAAATCACCCAAAAACACGGCGGAAAAATAAGCTTTACTTCGAAGGCAGGCGAAACTTGCTTTACTGTAGAGTTTCCGGCAGGTAAGTAATGAAACAGATAATACTTTGTGTAGACGATGAAAAGACGATTTTAGACAGTCTGAAGCAGGAACTCAGAAATGCGTTCGGTGAAGAATTCATTTATGAAGAAGCAGAAAACGCCGAAGATGCACTGGAAATTGCCAGAGGCTGTACCGAAGAAAAAACGTCGCTTGCAGTTGTCATCTCGGACTGGCTTATGCCCGGAATTAAAGGAGATGAGTTTCTTGTTAGACTTCATAAGACTCATCCCGATGCAGTCAAGATTCTGATTACAGGGCAGGCAGATCAGTCATCTGTGGAAAGAGTAAAAAAGGAAGCAAACCTTTTTGCAAAACTGGACAAGCCCTGGGACCCTGTCAAACTGATGGAATGCATTAAATCAGGAATCAGTCTGCATTCATGAAATCAAAGCCTTACATTCTCTGCGTGGACGATGAACCGGTTGTCCTGGAAACACTCAGAACAGTACTGAAAGAAAAATTTTCCGAGATCTGCTTTCTGGAAACTGCAGAGAGCGGCGATGAAGCCATTGAAATTACCGAAGAACTGAAAAGCAGAAATCAGGAACTTGCTCTGGTCATTTCAGACTATCTGATGCCGAATATGAAAGGCGATGAAGTGCTGATTCAGATTCACAGACTGGAGCCGGAAAGCCTGAAGATAATGCTCACTGGTCAGACCGACGTTGCAGGAGTGGCCAACGCAATAAACAAAGCATCATTATACAGATTTCTTTCCAAACCATGGATGAATGAGGATTTGATCCTGACAGTAACGGAGGCTTTGAAGAGCTTCGAAAATCTGAAAAAACTGAAGGAACAGAATATTCTTCTTGAAGAGCAGAACCGAATTCTTGAACAGAGAGTCGCAGAAAGAACGGCAGAACTTAATTCCTCTCTTCAGATCATTAAAAAGGATCTCAGCTTCGCGAGAAGGATTCAAAACGGACTGATCCCCGGAAAGACTCTTTCCTTCGGAAGTCTCGAATGTCACTGTGTATATAGGCCGATGGAGGAAGTCGGCGGGGACATATTTGATATTGTGCAGATTTCTGAAAGCAAGATCCGAGTTTTCATTGCGGATGCAGCAGGGCACGGTGTTCAGGCAGCACTGGTTACAATGCTGATAAAAAGCGGATTTGAAGCCTTGAAGGAAAAACATCAGACTCCTCAGGAAGTTCTGAATTCACTCAATGAGCTTTTCTGCCGAAAATACTCGTCTATCAACACTTTCTTCACATGTTTTATTGCTGATATTGATATTCATAATGAAAAAATAATGTATGCATCCGCAGCGCATCCTTATCAGATACTGGTTAATAACGGAGTCATTGTCAGACTGGAAAAAACAGGCAGAATTCCCGGACTGAATCTTCATGCTGAATTCAGACAGAAAGAATATGATTTCAGAAAAGGCGACAGGCTGATACTCTTTACTGACGGACTTTTCGAAGAGTTTGATCAGAACTTTGAGCAGTTTGGAGAGGAAAGGCTTGAAGAAATTCTGCTGGAAAACAACTCACGTCCGGTAACGGAGATTCAGTCAAAAATACTTGATTCTCTGCAGAGTTTTCTGCACAATAAAAAACTTCAGGATGATCTTACTATGATCATTATGGAGCAGAAATAGACGGATCTGCTGTTCTTCAGTACGGAGACCGGCGTATGACAAAATAGAATAATGATAAATTAATTAAAGGGAAAATTATGGCTGATTTTAAGGAATATGAAAAATTGGACGGTTTAGGGCTTGCTGAACTTGTAAGAAAAAAGAAAGTGCATCCTCTGGAACTTCTGGAATCTGCAGTTTCCAGAATTGAAAGAAAAAACCCCTCCTTGAATGCAGTCATTCATAAGTTTTACGACAAGGCAAGGAAAACTGCATCCGTCAAGCTTCCTGAGGGTCCCTTCTGCGGCGTTCCTTTTCTTTTGAAAGATCTTCTGGCCGCTTATGCAGGAGAGCCGATGAACAGCGGAAGCAAAGCATATAGAAATTATATCCCTCTTGAGGACTCTGAACTGGTACGAAGATTCAAAAATGCAGGAACTGTCATATTAGGAAAAACAAATACTCCTGAATTCGGCCTTATGGGAGTCACTGAGCCTGAACTTCACGGACCGACATTGAATCCTTGGGACACGGCCAGAACTCCGGGAGGATCGAGTGGAGGGGCAGCCGCAGCCGTTTCATCGGGAATGGTTCCCATTGCGTCTGCAGGAGACGGAGGCGGTTCTATTCGCATTCCTGCATCCAACTGCGGTGTATTCGGACTTAAGCCCAGCCGAGGAAGAAATCCTACAGGACCGATTTACGGAGAACTCTGGCAGGGAGCTGCTGTCGAGCATATCATCAGCAGATCGGTCAGAGACAGTGCTGCCATGCTTGACTTCACCTGCGGCGACGATTCCGGTTCCCCATATCCGGTAAGCAGACCGGAAAAGCCTTATTCATCTCTGCTCGGCAGGAACGGTCCAAGGCTTCGAATCGCCTTCTCTTCAGCTTCGCCGGTCGGAAGAGGAGTTCATAATGATAATATATCCGCACTAAATGATGCAGTATCCCTCCTTCAGAGCCTGGGTCACAAAGTGGAAGAAAAACATCCCGATATAGACGGAAATGAACTTGCAATGAGTTATCTTACAATGTACTTCGGCGAGACAGCGGAAGAAATCAGAGCTGCAGGGAAAATACTGGGCAGAAAACCCTGCAGATCAGACTTTGAGGGAACGACTTGGCTTCTTGGGCTGCTGGGAAGAGTCTATACTGCCGGTGATTTTGCCAGTGCAATGAAGGTATGGAACAGGCTGGGAAGAATTATGGGAAAATTTCATGAGACGTATGATCTGTATCTCACCCCTACTCTCGCATACCCTCCTGTGAAAATCGGGGAGCTTGCGCCTAAGCCCGGTGAGAAAATTGCTATGGACATTGTAAATATGTTCGGTCTGGGAAAACTGATGAAAGCGACAGGGATGGTGCAGGAACTGGCTTTAAAGAGCCTGGAGAAATCTCCCTTCACTCAGCTGGCAAATCTGACCGGACAGCCGGCAATGTCAGTGCCCTTGTACTGGTCAAAGGAAAATCTCCCAATCGGTGTACAATTTATTGCTCCTATGGGAAGAGAGGATGTCCTTTTTCAGCTTGCAGCAGAACTCGAAAGAGCACGTCCCTGGTTTGACAAAAGACCTCCGGAAATACAGTAGAGACAGGTCTCAGACCTGTCCCTATGACAATATCCATTCATAAAAAACGATAAAGGAAATTATAATGAATTATATCATATTTGATCTGGAAGCAACCTGTGAAAAAAACATAAAACTGCCTGATTCCGAGATCATTGAAATCGGAGCAGTACGGCTGGACAAGGATCTGAAAGAGACTGGAAGATTCTGCAGATTCATTCGCCCTGTATACAGACCAGTCTTAAGTGAATTCTGCAAAAGACTGACAACGATAAAACAGAGTGAGACTGACAGTGCTGAGATTTTTTCGGAAGTTCTGCCTGCATTTGAAGACTGGATTGAGGAAACAGGGCCGGCAAGACTCTATTCCTGGGGCGGCTATGATAAAAGACAGATTCTGAGGGAATCAAAAATGAAAAACTACAGCGGTAAAATTCAGAGACTTTTGGAAAATCATTTTAATCTGAAGGAAGAATATCAGAAAGTATACAATCATTCTTACGGATCAGGAATGGACACTGCATTGAAAGCACTTGGGATTCCTCTGGAAGGAACTCATCACAGGGGAATCGATGATGCAGTGAATATTGCTAAGATATTCAAGGCGATATTTCACAGCCTTACATAGCTTTTTGCACCGTTTCATTCAGATCAAAAAGTATGAGCTCAAGAAGGCTGTTTACAGCCGGACTGAGCAGTTCCTTGATTTCAGATTCATACTTTTCTCTGGCTGTTCTTGCATTTCCTTCTGTAACCAGCTGAAGGCAGTTTTCTGATTTTTTCCAGTAATTTTCCCAGTTGAATAAAAAGGACTTGAATGTCTCTATTTCATCCTTCTGATAAAGAAGCGTTTCCAGCTGAGCTATGTTTTTTCTGACGTCGGCCTCGATGATTTTCCTTTCATCGAAGATATAGGTAGGGAGAGAGGCTGAATCAGAAAAGAATACAATGACATATATCCCGCGTATATTCATAATACCCTGAAGAAGGAATTCAATCAATGATCTCTTCTGGGAAATCAGATTGAAATTTGGAATCTTAAACTGTGCGATCATTGAGTTTAAGATCCGGCTCGCATGAAATGCGGATGATATCTCAGAGTTCATCTGTTCCACTGATCTCTGCTGAGAATCAATTGAGTCGGAAATCTTTTTTGCATCTCCGCTCGTTGCCAGAAGATGAGACTGCGTCTGGTTGATATGCTCATTGATCAGCTTCAGGCTGATTTCCAGACTTGCAAACGACTCAGTGAAATCTTCAGTATCGTGCAGCACCGCCTCAATTGATTCTTTTACGTCCTCATAACTCTTGTGCACCTTTCCGATTTCTTCCTCTGAATTTTCAGCCAGTTCAACAGAGGAGGCTACATTGATATCGGTAAGCTTTGCCTGATCCTGCATCCCGATAATTCCCCTGAATATCATTCTGGAAATTTCACTGTTCTTATGAGAAAGATTTCCCATCTCCTGAGCGACAACGGCAAAACCCTTTCCGGCCTCGCCTGCATGAGCTGCTTCAATCTCCGCATTAAGTGCAAGCATCTTAGTGTTTTCTGAAAGCTTAATCAGATCCCTTGCATAACTCGCCAGATAAGAATACTTTGACCAAAGATCATGAATTGTACCGCTGAGTTCCTTGTTCTGTTCTACAAGTTCAGAAATAAGAAAAACACCGTTCTGCATATCAGAAACGCCGACATTCACTCTTCTCTGAATGCTCTGCGAAGATTCAAGGATATTCCTGTTCACCTGAAGCATATGATTGCTCTGCCGTCTGATCTCGGAAACTTCGGATGAAATATTCTTTACTTCGTCCGTCAGACTTTTCATTTCCAGCACAAGAGAATCCATAATTTCCCTTATATTGTCTGAATCGTTCTTAAGTCGCTCGGAAAGAGAAGCCATTTTCACAGTATTGTCAGTCACACGTTCAGAGGTATGGGAAATCAGTCTCAGGATGGAAGTAATGCTCAGTACAAACTGAACAAAATCGTGATAGAGAGGAAGCATCTGAAACCTTGTACGAAATTCGCTCCAACTGAATGAAAAATCACGTTCTTTCAGTTTTTTAAAGGTTTTTTTAAAAAAACCCAGCAGTTCCAGCTGACTGAAAAATTTTCTCAATGAATTACCTGCCAGTCAGTCAGTGTCCCGATCAATATCCATTCCGAGATGAAAAAAACTTTCAAAATACGCAATATACGGCCTTTCCCCTATTGATATTCGTTCAAAACAGGTTTCGTGATTATGAATGAAAGTTTATTAAAAATAAATTCGTATTCTGTCAAATACTTTACTATGTTTTCTGATTATACCGGGATAATATCCGAAAATCCATTCCGCTGAGGGAATATCACTGTCTTTGCTGAAAAAACCTGTCCAGAAGGCGAATTCAGAAAAAAAAAGTGAAAAATGGTCACAGAATCTGTACAGCCTCATCTAATTTTTCAGTAAAACAAAGGAGACGTTTCAAAAATATTTTGACAAAGCAGAATACTTTCCTACTTTCGTAGAACGTTTCTGAGTAAAAAATATTTGGAACAGCTCTTTTACAGGAGAAAAGTATGAATAAAGTATCAAAAACAGCGGCCGCTGTCCTCACAGGTTTAAACGCCTTCATTCATTCCTATATTTTAGTTCTGGAAATGTTCCTCTGGAACACGCCTTACGGCCAGAAAGCTTTCAATATGACCGCAGAAAAAGCGGAGATAACCTCAGTTCTTGCCGCAAATCAGGGATTGTACAACGGATTTCTTGCAGCAGGACTCATCTGGTCTTTTTTTATTTCGGATCTGAAAATGAAAAAACAGGTCAGGATTTTCTTCCTTGCCTGCATATGCACTGCCGGAATTTATGGGGCCGCGACAGCGGCAGTCAAAATCCTTTTCATACAGTCGGTTCCATCAGCACTGGCAATCCTTGCGATCCTCGCATTAAAAGATGAGAATATCTGAGTTTTCCGGACAGTTTGCTGATAATTTTCGGACAAGGGAATCTCAGCAGTCTGTCCAGTAATGCAGGCTGATCCTATGAATGAAGAACACAGTCTGATCGATTCGGCACTTTCCGGGAACTCGAAGGCTTTGGAAAACCTGATCGCAGGAGTTCAGAAGAAAATTTTCAATCTCTCTCTGCGTTTTCTCTGGGATCCGATGGATGCGGAAGATGCATCACAGGAAATACTGATCAAGGCAGTCACTCATCTGGACAGCTTTCAGAAACAGAGTTCATTTGCCACATGGGTACACAGAATTGCAGTCAATCATCTGATTGAATTCAAAAGAAAAACCGCAAAGCTCAGCAGAATTAATTTCGCGATAGCAGGCAGAGAACTGAAAAAACAGGAAGCTCCTCCTGCAGAAATGGATGAGGATGAAATTACAGAAACAGCGGCGAAAGTAAAGACTGCCTGCACTTTCGGAATGCTCCAATGTCTGAAACCGGAATCAAGAATGGCTTTTGTGCTTGGAACCGTATTTGAAACAGACTCAGAAGAAGGATCGGAAATTTTAGGAATTTCTGCTTCTGCTTTCCGGCAGAGAGTTTCCAGAGCGAGAAGGAAACTAGAAGATTTTATTTTCTCCAGATGCAGCGTTGTAAATCATTCTGCTCCCTGCAGATGTACTGGAAGAATAACACCGGGACTCCGAAACAGCACACTGCAGCCTTATCTGAATCTTGCAGAACAGCTGGAAGAAAAAGGAAAGAATTCGGAATTGTTTTTTTATGAGAAGGAAATACGCAGGACGGAAAAAGTGATGGCTCTTTACAAAAGAGCGTCACAGTATCCTGCTCCGGCAAATATTCAGAACAGGATAAAAAAACTTTTTTCTGATTCAACATTATACAAGTGACTCTGCTGGAAAAGTAAATGCCAGGCAATCCCCTTCATTCAGCAGATCAGCACCATCTTCCAATGGTTTTATAATGATAACCGTAAGCAAAAAATATAATAAAAGGCATACCGATTATGAAAGGCAGAAAGTCCCCGATCAGAGTAAAAGTACCTAGATGAAATACAATCGAAGCAGGCTTTCCGAATAAAAATGAATAAACAGTGACGGAACTCCCGATCAGTACGAGACCCAAGCTGATCCACTGATATACAGTCAGGTTCCTGTAAGATGCCGTATCTGCCTCTCCCCTGTAAAATTCGCATATAAATCTAATGATTCCGTATCCCAGAAAATAAAATCCAGTCAGTGTGCCTGCCGGAGGATGAAATGAGCATAACAGAACAGTCAGAAATCCAAGACCAAGACAGCTGATGCTCTCATAAAACTGAATTGGATACAGAGGTCTTCCTTCAAGTCCTGAGATCCGAACCGCCTTTGCCAGGGGATCAGTGTATACAAGATGAAGCCTGCCGTTCAATTCACCTTGAATTTCCTTTCCGTGACAGCATCCGTAATTCAGACATGCAGTCCTTGCAAAACTGTGGATGAAACCCGTCAGAACAGCTCCGCCGTCAGAAACCAGAAGAAGGTTTATATCATATTTTAATGATACTATAATGAATGTCAGGACGACCCCCAGAAATCCTCCGAAAAATCCGAAACTGACATTCCTCAGATTTCTGATGTCCTCCAGAATTTTTCTGATGGAAATGATCCAGCTCAGAACGAATGAAAGTGCTATCAGACTGATTGGTCCGAAGATAAGAAGAATTCGAATCACTTTGTCCTGGATCCCAAGCTCCTTGAAAAGCACAATAAAAAATATCAGTCCAAAAAAAAGCGAAAGAGCACTGATGACTCCGAAGCGGATCAGTATAATATCTCTGAGCTGAACAAGAATGATTGGAAGCCTGGTCTGTCTGTTCAGCCATTTTTGAACAATGCTCCGAATCAGATGTTTCCTCCGTTCCATGCAATGCATCTTCTGCTGAGATCCTTCAAGGCTCCGCTCTTCACTACAATCGCATCCATCGGAAATACAGATGCATACATATTCAGAAGTGCGAGAACATCCAGCACGGAACGGTAACCGGAAAGCCCGGAAACATCGATGTACATCTTGTTGAATTCCACACCGAATGACTGAGCCCGTCTGATATCATAAACATCCAGAGTTTCAAAATGAATTTCAGGTCTGATTTCTTTCGCTTTTTCTATGCATTTCGGGCTGATGTCAGTCGCAATGAGTTTTTCACATTTAGGAAATATATGTGCTGAGGTAGTGCCCCATTCACATCCGATTTCAAGAACTCTGTCTGATGAAGAAACATATGTTCCAATAGAATCTCTGTATTCCTGAACACCTCTGGTCCCCACATAAACAGTCTTAAGTTTATACTGATTTTCATTCGCCATAATCAATGACAGATTCAAAAACACTCATTTATTTGCAAAAGAAAAAATGGAGAATTTACTGATGAGATGCTTGAACATCCATTCAACAGTTTGAACCGCGCGAAAAACTTTTTTCTTGCTTTTTCCTAGTATGAATATCTATATGATTAAGAATTGCATCTGCATTGCAAACAGGGAAACTCCCTTTCCTGCAGAAGGCAAATTCAATAAACGGATACAGCGGTAATGATATGGATGATTTTCCCCCTTTAAAAACAGGCGCAGAAGTTCCTGAGCTTTCAGATATTGAGTGGCTGAAAGGAAGCAGCAGAAAACTCGGAGAAACACTGACTTTAGTGGAATTCTGGGCAACATGGTGCGGCCCCTGCCTTCAGTCCATTCCTCATCTGACAGAACTTCAGAAAAAATACAAGGGAAAGCTTACTGTCATCGGACTGTCCAATGAAGAAAAGGCAATTGCCGCTCCTTTTGTAAAACAGCAGGGAAGCAATATGGATTATACAGTCGGTATTGCATCTGAAGAACTTTATTCTAAGTATATGGCAGGCGTAGAAGGGATTCCTCATTCCCTTCTCATCAATAAAAATAAAAAACTGATCTGGTCAGGACATCCTTTGGACATTGATAATACACTCACTTCTCTTCTTGAAAAAGGTGTATCGGAAGAGGAGATTATGCTTCCAATGAAAGAACAGGAAGAATTCAATGAGACTCTGAATTGGATTATACAGGCCGGTCTGCAGGACAATTGGGAGAAACGCAAGGAAGAGCTCTACGGAATAGGCGCAAAGATTCTGAAAAGAAATCCGACAGATTTCAGGGTAATGCAGTCTCTCACATATGTAGCGGCCAACTACTGCGGATTAGAGGAAATGAACAAGGTCTGTGACAGTTTTAATGTTTCCTCATACAGCGCGGAAGATTTCAGAATCCTGGTTGAACAGTTTGTGCTTATCATTCCTGTCGATTTCCGTCCGTACAGCAATGCAGTAAAATGGATAAAGACCGGATTAAGCAAATTTCCTAAAAATGCGGATATTCTGTATGCTTATTCTAAACTGCTTGCTGATATTGGCTTTTTTGATGAAGCTGTCCGTGCAGCCCAGGAAGGACTTTCACTCAATCCTGATATGGAAGAACTGCAGTCCTATATGGAAGTACTGAAAAGAATAAAAATTGCGAGAACTTTCATTTAATCTTAATATGAAATACGGTGCTTTTGTTTTTCAATACGACAGCAGGCTTGCTGATCCTCAAAGAACTGTCATGGTGAGTTTATCAAATCCATGGCGTTCGCACCCTTCGACACGCAGACGATGAAACTGCCGCAAACTAAAAAACTGGTGCAAACTAGGAAACTGCCGCAAACGATGAAACTGCTGCTCAGGGTGACATTTCTCTTTACTTCTGAAATTATGACTTTACTGCAATTTGCCGACAGATAGATGAGCTCTGAGTTTTCTTTCTTTAAAAGACAGAACATCAAGGATTTTTTTGCTGAAAAGGAAGCTGCTCCCAGAAAAAAATGGGGGCAGAATTTTCTCACTGACAGAAACATCATCGATATTATATGTAAGCATATAGAAAACCATCCAGGATTTTCGGAAGCAGATGAACTCATTGAGATCGGCCCTGGACTCGGTGCGATTACTCATATTCTGAGCAGGTCGGGAAAGAAGATGTCAGTTCTGGAAATTGATCCGGTACTGATTGAGAATCTGAAAATTCAGAATTACAGTGTTGAGATTCTGGAAGGAGATGCACTGCAGACAATCAGCAGTTTCAGAGAAAAAAAAGTCTTTGCGGCAGGAAATCTGCCCTACTCGATCAGTTCTGAACTGATGGCGGCCATCTGCAGGGAACTGCCTCTCTGCACAGGAGGAATCTTTATGCTGCAGAGAGAATTTGCAGAAAGAATTGCAAAAGAAGTTTCCTCTCTTTCGATTTTTCTCCACTCCTTCGGCGAATGGGAACTTTTGAAAATTGTAAGTCCAGGATGCTTTTATCCTGTCCCCGATGCAACTTCTGCATTATTAAAATATACGCCATATCCGGAAAAAATTCTCAGCCCCGAAGAAACTGTTTCTCTTGAAAAAATTCTGAAGTCTTTTTTCTGGGGAAAAAGAAAAACTGTTTCCAGGATTCTTCAGGACAGCCCTTTTCTGAATGAATCTGAAAGAAAAAATCTGGGTGAACTCATTGATCGGGAAAACTCGGATCTGATAAAATTCAGACCGGAAGATATTGATAAAAAAATCTACTATACTCTTGCAAAAAAATCTGAATTCCTGAGAATGGAGGCATAATATGGAAATAAGGTATTTTTCTGTTCTGGCGGTATTTTTCCTGGTATTTCAGTCGTCTGCATTTATCAGCGGAGAGCGGAAATCAGGGACTGCCGATCCTGTGCTGGTGCCGAACTTAATAGAAAGCAGCCTGGAAACAGAATCGATGCAGAATATTCTGCAGGGGAAAAGGAGAAAACCCATGAATCCGAAAAAAAAGACTGTCAGCGTCAGAATCCTGCAGAATCAGAAGTATACTTATGATCTCGGAATGTTCGGAGATGAAGAAGGTGCAAGCATACATAAACAGGCTTCTCATTTTTCGGTCAGCGAAATAGAACGTGAACCGGAAAAAGCCAAGTATTATTATACTCCCGAAAAGGATTTTACCGGAACGGATGAAGTTGAAATCGTCATTGAAAGAGGATCAGACGGGGCAAGTCCCAGCACTGATTTCACAGTTATAATCATTAAATTTACTATATCAAAGAAATAATCTACTCTTTGTATTTTAGAAACAGATATAAAGATAGCAATGCAGCAGCGTTTCCCAAAGATGCAGTCAAGGCCTTTCCTATAAAATCCAATTTCTGATACTCGGACAGGCAGAAGATTATAAAACCGAAAGTAAGCAGGATCAGAATCAGCACAAACCGTTCAAACCTGTCCATTTTTTGTCTTTTCCATATTTCTTACAACCATTCTTGCAGTCATTCGTACAAAAATATGAATCAGAATATAAGAAATGACAGTGAAAGAGAATAAGAAACTTAGCCAAAAATACCAGTCAATGAATTCCATAATTTTTATTCTTCCCATTATGGCAGAAAAATCAAGAATAAATTTCTTTGCCAAACAGCAATCCTTTTTACATCAGAAAGGAAAATTGATAACCCCTCCTGAAAGCAGGATTTTTGCGTTTTAAGAGAGTCTGGAGAACGGCGGCCAGCGCATACAGTGTAATTTTCAGCCCTGCCTCTTTCTTCTGCTCTGCCTCAGCACTGCCTGAAAGTATTCACCGATCACTCTGTCTGACCAGAACTCAGCTCTGATTCCTTCGAAAAAAGCTACATGACTTCCTCTTTTAGTATGTACTAATACAGTATGAGGAAGTTTTTCCAGCCAGTGAAGATTCTCCAGAACATTCTCATTGATGCAGATAGGATCATCTTCGGAATTGAGAATCAGAAGCGGTGTCCTGATGTTTTTGACTACTTTGATAGGATTGGAATTCTCATAGTATTCTTCCTTGGATTCAAAACCGGCAATCGGATGAAGATTGTCCTGAAATTCCCCCAGTGTCCTGCAGTTCTGAATTTCTTCAAACCCGGGGATCTTGGAAAGACTGTCATTATGTTTTTTTAAAAAATAATTAATAATTCTCTGTCCCATTATCTTATTATAAGCAGGATGAATCCGATGAAATGCCTTTTCAATATCGTATGCAGGTGAGACAGCCGCAGCTGCAGTGAATCTGCTTTTCTGTCCGGCCTCTCCCAGGTACCTTGCAAGAAGACCCGACCCTGCAGAAATCCCTATTCCGAAAAGAGGTGCTTCAGGATATTTTTTTTGAATATGATCCAGCTGTTCCTTCAGATCCGAAGTGGATCCCATGGTATTGATGATCGGTGAAGTCAGAGGAAGTTTTCCATGACCTCTCCTGATGCATACAACTGCAGTCCAGTGGAGTGTCTCTCTCACATATCTGGATATTCCTTTCACATCCTGTTCATCCCCGCTGATTGTATGAAATATCACTACTATCGGAGTATTGTTCTTAGAATGCCTTTCATGGATTCCTGTCCAGGCAAGTCCAGTCAGACCTCCGTCATTCATTATGAGTTCTTCTACAAGATCATATTCGTAATCCTTCGATCTGTATTCCCGAAACATCAGCACAATCAGCATCAGATGTCTGTTGAAACACCAGAAAGTCGGTAAATACTTCTCCGCAAGTGAGGGGCATTCCGAAATTATTTTATCATTAAATTTATTTCTGGAAAAATGAAGAACAGGAAGATGAACGACTGCAAGTCTCCAGTAAAGATAAAAAAGAAAACCTGAAAAAAGTATGCATATGGGAAGATAAATATTCACTTTAAACAACCTGTTCAGAGGAGAGTAATTCAGACTGTCCGATTATTTTTTTGTATATTGAATCTGTGTCTATACTTCCGGGAAAACCGGTCACCTGCCCGTCGCCAAGTTCAACAATCCACCATTTCCCTGTCTTTGATTTTGCAATATCCATACTGAAAAAATTGCTTTTCACTTGTTCGGCTATATCTTTAAAAATACCGATATTTTCTATTACATCATCAGTATAAATTCCTTCATCCCAGTAACGTGCTTCTGCAGCCAGCCTGTTCTTAAAAAAGAACAGCCGAAACTCTTTCGTCAAAGGCATATTGCTTTTCGGATGACAGTTTAGAAACTCAAATTCAATAAATTCTCTAAAAACCAATCCGCCTGTCAGATTTTCACCCTGAAGTTCAATAAATCTGTCTATTACGGATTTTACAATATTGATATCTTTTGAATTTTCAATATAACAGGCTTCTTTCCAGTAATGCTTTTGCGACTTGACATAATCCTTCAAAATTACCGGCTTGCCGTTGAATATTTCTATTCTTTTCATAACTTCAAAAATATCATATTCAGTGCCCCCCGCCAAATCTGCCCATACCGTTTTCGGGGTCCATTCCTTTATTGTTTCATAATTAAGAGGTAAATAATGACAAAATAAATATTTATCCGGATCATTTATCAATTTTACATTTTTTTTCAGAAGTTCATTATACAATAGAATACAATTCTCTTTACTAAGCATCCACCCGCGATATACTGTTTCTGCAGCTTCATCAGAATGAGGAATATTTTTAACTGATTTTTGAATATTTCCCATCATAATCTCTTCATAATGTATCAATCCGACATTTACATTATATTTCCTGCATACATTAAATTCATTTTCATATTCAGGATCCACTTTTTTTGAGTTCATCGGATCAGAACAAAACAGTATATTTTTCATTAAATCTCCAAAAATATTCCGCCAAAGACTGTGTAAAAACGGACAGTGCTTTTACACAGCCTCTTGCAGAGCAGACTGGAACCCGGAAAGTGAGTGATGGTGCCTGCCTGATTCATTGCAGCATTCGCTGCTGCCGCAGGAAGAGCCTTTGATTTCCGTGCAGGCAGTTCTTGCCTTATCCCGATCACTGAAACTGTTCCCTTTGACACATACGATGATCCGTTTTCCATCCGATTTTTTCAATCAGAATTGTATTGGCATTTTGCCGTCAGGGATTGGGTTCCTATTGCAAGTACTAGAGCGACAAGAAAGAGCATCTGTTTCATATTCAAACCTCATAAAACATCTTCAGTCTATCATATCACAATGCTTGAACAAATGTCAAGGGAATAATTGAAATCACCGACAATCTGATAACTGTAAATATGAAAAAACTGAGGATTTTTCTATTTTCAAATTCCGGCCAAAAAAAAATCTGAAGAAGAAGGCAGGAAATTTTGAGCGCGGCGAACCGGATTAAAGACAAGACAATTCTCATTATCGGAGGCGGGCTTCTGCAGTGCCCGATCATAGAGACAGCAAATTCATTAAAACTGAAGACAGTAGCCGCTGATATGAATCCAGAAGCACCTGGACTGAAAATTGCAAAAGACAGAATAGTGATGAGCACAAAAGACATTGAGGGAATGGTCAGGGAAGCAAAAAGATATGCGGAACACTCTCCTATTCACGGTGTAATCACTGCCGGCACAGATGCAAGCATGACAGTTTCTGCAGTTGCAAATGCACTCGAACTTCCTGGGATACGTTTTCATGATGCAGAAGCTGCATCAAACAAAGTGAAGATGAGAAAAAGACTGAAGGAGCATTCTGTTCCAATCCCCGCCTTTGCAGAAGTCTGGTCAATTCAGGATGCAAGAGATGCACTGGAATATCTGAAGTTTCCCCTGGTGATCAAACCTGCAGACAATATGGGAGCAAGAGGAGTCATCAAAGTGGAAAACAGAGATGATCTGCACAATGCATTCAAACATGCAAAGAAATATTCTCCCTCCGGTGAAGTCATACTCGAAGAATATATGCAGGGACCGGAACTCTCCATTGATGCACTTGCCTGGAACGGAAATTTCAGAATTACAGGTGTCGCAGACAGGATCATAGAAAGGGAACCTTTCTTCATTGAGATCGGCCATACAATGCCCTCTCATCTTTCCAAAGAAGTTCTTCAGGAAGCAGAAAGGGTAATGATCGCAGGAATGAAGGCCCTAGGAATTCATCTGGGTGCAGGAAAGGGAGATATCAAAGTGACTCCGACTGGAGTGAAGGTAGGTGAGATAGCAGCACGTCTCTCCGGAGGGTTTATGTCTGCATATACATTCCCGCTTTCTTCAGGAATCAATCTGAACAGAGCAGCACTGATGATTGCACTTGGAGAAGAACCGGATGAGCTCGAACCGAAATGGGAAAAAGTATCCATTGAAAGAGCTTTGATCGCTTCTCCGGGCAAACTCATTTCCATCAAGGGCGTGGACGAAGCCAGGGATATTGAATGCGTTAATGAAATTTTCATGCAGAATCAGCCTGGGGACATCATCAGCGATCCGACGAACAATATAGAAAAATCGGGACATGTCATCATTACAGCAGATACACTGAAACAGGCAGAAGAGATCTTTGAAAAAGTAAAGAACACTATTCAGCTGGAGACGGACAATTATTATTCTCTTAATGAAAAAATCATTAATCAGACTGCAAGACAGAGATTCGGAAAGGAAATCTGCTGGGTCTGCAGGGTCTGTGACGGAACGGACTGTGCTTCCGGAGTTCCCGGTATGGGCGGGGTCGGCAGAATGGAGACATTTCAGGACAATATACGTGCACTTAAAGAGTTTACCATACTCCCCAGGTACATCAGGGACGCAGTGTCTGCAGACACCTCAATCGAGTTTCTGGGAAGAAAATTCAGTCATCCTATGATGTCTGCTCCTATGACAGGAGCTGCAACCAATATGAACAGTGCAATGGATGAATTCAGCTATGCGCTGGCGGTACTGAAAGGGACTAAAGAATCAGGAGGACTTGCCTGGCTCGGAGACGGGGCTACGCCTGATAAATATAAAATCATGCTTGACGCACTGAAGAGAAACGAAGGGGAAGGAGTTCTGATCTGCAAGCCCAGAGCAGATGAGGGCCTTCTCAGAGAAAGGTTCGAGGAATCGGAAAGACAGGGAATATTTGCTCTAGGAATGGACATTGACGCATTCCAGTTCAAGACTCTTGTAATGAAAAATCAGCATTCTGTATCTAGAAATGTTTCAGAGATTTCCAAAATCAGATCCATGACAAAACTTCCTTTCATCATCAAAGGAGTAATGACTCCCGAAGATGCAGTTTCTGCAGTTGAGGCAGGAGCGTCGGCAATTGTTGTTTCCAATCACGGAGGAAGGGTTCTGGATGATATGCCAGGAACTGCAAGAGTGCTTTCCCGGATAAAAGATGCAGTCAAGGACAGAGTACCTGTCCTGTGCGACGGGGGCATAAGAAGCGGGATGGATATTTTCAAAATGATTGCTCTCGGCGCAGATGCAGTGCTCGTAGGCCGTCCAGTCTCCATCGCGGCAGTCGGTGGAGAAGCAGGAGGTGTTAAATTTCTGTATAATCAGTATGTCACTGAACTGAAAAACACAATGAACATCACAGGCGCAGAGAAGCTGTCGGACATAAAAAAGGATATGATTCTTAAAAAATAAATCAGTCGGAAGGAAGACCGGATTTGACTGTTTCCCATCTGTCTTCATGCACGTTGGAAAACCACAGTTCAATATATTTCAGACGGAGTTCATGAATCTCTCCGTTTCCTGTCTTATTTGAATAGCTGTAATGAATCAATGGAAGCGAGACAGAAGAATCCGATTTTCTAATCTCATTGTAGAGCTGAGTAATGTCGCCCATATCTGCAGTTCGCGGACAGATGCACACAACGACGCCTTTGTATTTAAGATCATTGTACATAAGATTAAGGAAATCGAAAAAACCCGGTTCAACCTGACTGAAATTCAGGATACTATGCCCGTCACAGTTTTCTGAAAGAGGGGGTCCGTAAAAAATTATATCAAAGCTTATGAATTTTTTCATTACTGCTGAATCTAATGCACTTCCCTGAATGCAGTCAATTCCTCTCTTCAGATTGGCTTTTACAATCAGAGGATCAATATCCAGACCGCAGTAGGAATTCAGAGAAAAATTTTCCATATAAGCCGCATACTGCCCGGAACAGTCGCCGCAGCAGATTTCCGCGATGGATTTTACATTCGGGAAAGAATTCTTCATAATCTCAGCTCTGTGTCGGACAGTGTCGATATTAGTTTTTGCAAAGGTCTTTCTGCTGTGATCTATTTTTCTGTTCATCTTAAATTCAGAGAATAACAGGCTGTAAAAAAATCAAGCAATCCTCAGACTGTCTGCCATTTCCAGATAATCTCCTGCAGCATACTCAGTGTAATCGGCTTGGGCAGAAAATCATCAAATCCCTCCCCGAGATACTGTTCTCTGTCTCCGGGCATATTGTTTGCAGTCAGTGCAATGATCCTGGAGGAAGGACTGAGTCCGTTTTGTCTGATTTCTTTCAGTGTCTGAATTCCGTCCATTACAGGCATCTGTATGTCCAGAAATATAATTGAAAAATCATTTCTTATTCGGAGCATATCCACAGCCTCGCTTCCGTTCGAAACAAGTATGCATTCATAGTTCAGTTTTTTCAGCATTGCTTTCATCAGATTCTGATTTACAGTGTTGTCTTCTGCCACCAGCACAGGTGTTCTTGCACCCGAATCGGGAATCTGAATGGGTTTGACGCCAGATATCTTCTCTCCCGGCAGATTTTTCGCACCGGCTGCCCTGTGGAGCATATCAAGAAATGCAGATTTCGTCACAGGCTTCATTGTACAATCCGTTACTGCGCCGGTGCTGCTTGACGAAAACAGAAGTATCCCTGTTTCCTGATTCGGATTTATCTGCACAAGAAGGTCTTTTATTTTAGATTCTATATAGTCAATATCAATGATTATAATTTTGTATGGATTCCCTGCTTCCCCGGCAGATATCAGAGAAGGGAGAATTCTTTCAGGCTCGGAAAGAGTCTCGCTTTGGAGACCCCACTGAACAGTATAATCATATATAATGCTGCGAAACCCCTCTCTTTGAGAAAAAATCAGCATCCTTGAATCTTTCAGAAGCTCTGTATCATAAATTTCACTGCGGCTTTCTTCCCTCACTTCTGCAGGTATTTCCGCCAGAAATTCTGCACCGTTTGGCATATTTCGTGCGGTGATTGTTCCTCCAAGGCTGTCCACCATCTTTTTCACGATCGCAAGGCCGAGTCCCGTTCCTCCGTACTTTCGAGTAACGGACATATCCGCCTGAACAAACGGATCAAAAAGATGCCCAGATTCTTCAGGAAGTCCAATGCCCGTATCACGCACAGAAAGACTGATCCAGTCTCTTCCTTCCCTGCTGAACAGATCAGCCGTAATGAGCACCTGACCTACTGCAGTAAATTTTACAGCATTGCTGACCAGATTGCTGAGTATCTGTTTCAAAAAGGAAGGCTCTGACTGAATGACAAGATGCGAGTTCGGCTTAAAATGAAAATTCAGTTCAATCTGCTTATTATGAGCCTTTGCAACATATATTCCTGCAATATCCTGCACGAACTGTTCATAATTAAAATATAATGGTTCCTTGGGCATCATTCCTGCTTCCAGTCTTTCAAAATCAAGAATATCATTGATCAGATTCAGCAGGTGAGCACTTGCAGTTTCAAAATTATGAATAAAAGAATTCTGCTGAGCAGTGAGTTCCGTTTCCTTCAGAAGCGATGAGAATCCTATGATTGCATTCAGGGGAGTGCGAATTTCATGACTCATATTTGCGAGGAATTCGGATTTGGCTCTGCTTGCCTCCTCGGCGGCGAGTTTGGCCTGCAGAAGCTCCTGCTCCGCAATTTTTCTTTCAGTAATATCTGCCAATGTTCCATCCAGACGGAAAGGATGGCGGTTTTCATCAAGTACGATTCTGGCCTTGTTGGAAATCCATTTTACTGACCCGTCTCCGCAGATGATCCTGTATTCTACATATGAATTCCCGGTTTTTTCCAGATTCTGATTTATTGTCTGGGCAATATTTCTGTCATCCGGATGAATGACCTTCATCCACAGCGTGCTGTCATCCATCCATTCTTTCACTGAATAGCCGTGAAGCTTTTCGACAGACGGAGAAACAAAAAGACTTTTATAATCAGGAAGACTTACTGACCAGATTACATCCTGAACCTCATTCAGGACACTTGCCAGTTTTGCTTCACTTTCCTTGACTGCATTTTTTGCTTTGGCTGCATCTATCAGTCTTCCTATTGTCGTCAGAAGAGGCCCCAGCGTCTCAACCAGAGCATAATCATAACCTCCTGGTCTGTTTGAAACACCTGCCATACCTATCATTTTATTTCCAGCAAAGAGAGGCAGTCCAAGAAAAGTGTTCAATGGGGGATGGCCTTCAGGAAGTCCGGCCCTTTCTGGATGAGTGCCCGGTGAATTGGAGATTATTGTTTTTTGCCCGGTAATTACCGCACCGAAAATGCTGTTTAAATTGTAGAGTTCCAGACCATTAGTCAAATTCTCATTGTAGAATTTCTCATTTGCTTCATTCCATCTGATATTTGTAACCGCAAATATTTTGAGGTAGGGAACATTTTCGTCAGTGTGCAGAATTTCTCCGATAAATCCGTGCTCGCTCTCTGTAATGTCCAGAAGCGCCTGAAGTATTTTTCCAAAAACTTCAAACGATCTGCTGTCTGCAATAAAGGAATGCTGAAGCGTATTGATGATATCCAGCATTTCTATTTTCTGTTTCAGTGTGATCTCTGCCTGCTTGCGTTTATTGATATCAGTCATATTCATACTGACTGCTATGACTTTACCCATACTGTCAAAAACTGGATTATATCTGAACTCAAACCAGTTCCGTGTCTTGCTGAAAATCAGCTCCCTTTCCAGAACCACATATTCTCCGTTCAAAGCCTTACTGAAATGACCGTAAAAGCTCTCTTCCAGCCCATTAAGAATATACTTTCTGAAATCCTCATAAAGCTTCGGCGGCGTTCCGTAGATCAGCTCTATTTTCTGTCCGGCTATTTTATTGAATGAAAGAATTTTAAGATCAGGACTGATCAGAATGTTGATTTCAGTTGTGCTGTCCAAGATTCCTCTGAGTTTTGTCTCTGATTCAATCAGTTTCTTTTCAGCCTGCTTCCGTTCAGAAATATTCTGAACAAGAACAATTATTTTTTCATGACCAATCGGTGCAAAACGGGCTTCATAGTCCCCTATTTTACCGTTCACAGGCATCTGGTATTCAAAACTTACAGAGGTATCTCCCGAAAACGCCTTTTGAATGCAGTCTTTTACTGATATCACAAAATCCGGAGGAAAGACTTCCGATATGTTCTTATGCAAAAACGCTTCCACAGGAACAGAAAGATCAGAACTTCTTCCTGCCCTGTACTCCAGAAATCTTCCATCCTTATCCAGAACAAAGACAAGATCGGGAATTGATGCGAGCAGTGAATCCGTATACTGCTTCTGTGAAAGGAGCTCCTGCTCTGCTTTCTTTCTCTCCGTCATCAGACTGCGTATTGAAATATATTGAATTATTTTATCATTTTTATCGTATACAGGATTGATGACAGTATCCACCCAGTAAAGTTCTCCGTTCTTTGCACGGTTGCATACCTCCGACCTCCACACTTTTCCTGAAGTGACAGTCCTCCACATATCTGACCAGAATTCCCTGGAATGAAATCCTGAATTGACTATCCTGTGATTTTTCCCGAGCAGTTCCTCTTCTTTATAACCGGATACTGCGCAGAACATTTGATTTACTTTAATGATTTTACCCTTAAGATCGGCAATCGAAACGATCGTGCTGTTGTTCAGAGCTGCAGTCACTGCCTCATTCTGCGCAAGAGTCACCGCTACAGTTTCCTGAGCATCAGTGAGTTCCTTTATGTTCTGATTCAGTTTCTCTTCTGCAGATTTCAGCTTTGCATTCTGCTGCAGAAGTTCCTCTGTTCTCTGTTGAACCATTTTTTCGAGTATTTCATTCTGCTTTGTAATGATATGCAGATTTTCACTCTCAACCCTTCGATTGTACATTTCGAGCAGACTTTTTTCGTGCTCCAGTTTTCTGTTCAGTGCATACGCCAGAATAGACACCTCGGAAAACCAGCTCCATTCAACGTGAGAAACAAAGAAATAGGAAGGAAAACCTGTATTGATGTAAAGCACCTCAAGAATTCCAAAAACAGTAAACGCTGAAATTGCAAAAAGATACAAATGGGCAAATTTCTTTTTTTTCCGAATGGAAACCAGTGCAGCAAAGGTGAGACTGAACAGATTGAAAAGGGAGAGTCCCTGAACAGTCAGGAAGGCATAACTTGAAGAAAGCAGCAAACTTGCCGCCCCGGCAGCAATATTCAGAAAAATCATCAGGATCAAGTATTTCCCTGATTTTTCCCTGACCGAAATGCTCAGGAAACGCTTCGCATACCAGATCATAACGCAGAGGTTTAACACAGAATTCAGAGTCAGTGCCCGCAGACAGTCAATGTCAGTGATCATCTTGGAATAACCGCTGATCAGAAGCGAATTGATTCCGTATCCGATGACTGCAAAGACATAAATCAGATACATTGAATTTTTTGTAAGAATTCCTAAAATATAATTATTAACTATAATAAAAACTATAAATCCTATATATACCCCGTAAACAATATTCTTTGCAAGATGACGTTCTTCAAAGCTGCTCTTCTTTACAATTTTTACGGGTATAGGCTGAAGATTCCCGCGTATCTGAAGATAAAAATCAGACTCAGGAGTATGCCGAATCAGGGGAAACACAGGAAAATAATGCTTCTTAAACTTCTTCGCAAGAGGAACAGAATAACCGTCCGAAAGAACCTGCCAGTTCCCCCCTGAATCCTTAAAGTAAAAATTCACATACTCCAGCTTAGCTTCTGAGATTTCGAGAAGCAGATCGTTGATATCAGCATTTTTCTCAGGATGAATTTTTATCCAGTGCCAGGACTGACTGTGATTGAAGTGAAAAAAATCCTTTTCGGTCCGTATGAATTCGGACTGATTTTCCGGCTTCTGTATTTCACTTACAGTAAGACGGTTTTCTTTATCTTCCAGATAAAACAGCTGAAAACCTGGATTGAGTGAAACGTTTTTCCGTTCCTGGGCAGAAAGACCTTTTTGAAGCAGCATATGACCTGCCAGCATAATTAAGGCAGTTCTGAATATCACTTTCAGGATTGTAAAGCAGCTTTTATCCATAAAATACACAGTATTTGTTTTTCTTTACCATACTTTCATCAGTTTCGACCCGGAAATCCAGCCTGTCCCCGGAAATATATGAGACAGTATAGACTTGATATTCAAAACATTTTATATGTCAAAATTATTTTTACGCTCCTGCAGTAAACCGAAGCAAGTGAGACTGAAATTCCGGATCAATACAAAAGAGATAAAAATGAAGTTTTTTCTGATAATCAGTATTTTAATCTTTCTATTAATTTTTTTAATGATTTTTACAGTATTTTTATATCAGAATATTCCGATCGGTCTGCCGACAATCAGCATTCTCAATACTCCAGACCAAAGGTATTCTTCAGCTGAACCCTGCACTGTCTGTCCGCATCCATGGACTGAGCCACTCCTATGATGGCACCGATTTCTGCATCAGTGATTTTCCTGTCCGCTTTTGCAGCCTTGATCATCAGTTTGATAATGGAAGTTTTCACTCGGCCGTCGAGTCCGCAGGCTTTTTGCGCCAGATTTTCATATGCTTTTATATATTCTGCCTGAGTTGCTTTTTCCGAGAAAGAGACAATCTTTTCGTAAATTTCATCATCCTTGATAAAATTGCAGAGAATCTCATTTTCTGCCTTAGTCACTCTCCCGTCTGCAGCAACAACATTAAACACAGCAATATAACGGAAAAGTTCAAATTCGTAAGGATCCATATGAGACTGTTTCCCCGCTGAACTGCTCTCAGTTCTGGATTTTCTATTATCCGCTTCTTCACTCAGCGGGTTAATGTATATTATTTTATGCAGTATCTTATTGAAATCTGAAAGTCGGTTCTTTCCGCTTCCTTTTCCAGTGAGTTCTTTGAATACATCCGAGTGATAGAAATAATTGAGTGCGTATGCACGAAGAACTTCCAAAGGATGTGTAATCCGAATGTCCTCCGCATCAAAATAGTTTCCTTCCTTAATCAGTGACTCTGCCTGAGCTATATAATCCTGTGCATTATACCCACCGAATTTATCCACCCTGCCTGCGGCAAGCTTGATTCCTGATATGACGGCAGCGTCCAGATCCTTGCAGGCAAGCAGTCCCACCCTGTCTGCATTCAGTTCATTTATCTGACTGGCAATGAATGCAAGACTGATCAGTTCTTCATTTTTCGGATCTTTCAGAAATTTCTTTTCAGCAGCACTCAATGCTTCAGCAGGAAAAACAGCAGCAATTGCCTGAAGATATTTTTCCTCTCTTTTTTCATGATGTTTAAATACATAATGTCCCAGTTCATGCCCAATAATGCTCTTCAGCTCAGGACCAGGTTCGATAAGATTCAGAATATTGTCGCAGAACACTATGAGGATATTTTCGCCTTCCGCCATGACAAGAGCATTCTCCGTACCGGACTCCTTTGCCTTGAACACTCGGACATTTGCCTTAATTTTCAGCTCTTTCATTATATCTTCTATATAGGAAAAAAGCTTATGATGAGAATGTGCAGTGACTTCCAGTGCTGTTTTCAGAAATTTCTTCAGGTATGCATCATAGATGTTCTGAGAATACATTTCATCGACATATTTTTTCATTTTTTTCATATTTGGATTATTCTCTATGTCTGCCCTGACAGCATCCTCTATGTCTATTTTGATTCTTTCCATCATATATTCCCTCGAATTTTTTTAGACCAGCCAGACTCTCTGCAGGAGCTGAACGGAGACATCAAAGCATTCCACGTTTACACAACCCAGTCCTGAACCATTACTGGGCAATCCTTCTGAATTTAAAGACAATTTCTGAGCAGACAGAACACTGTGTTTTTGGCTGTGGAATCTTTTCTTTACAAAGAAACTTTCTTCAGGTTTACTGGTTTTGTATGAAGTTTTTCAACACTGCCGGGCCGAATAGATCTGAAATGCATTATACAATCCCCCCATTGACCAGATGGGATATGGAAGAAATACTGATGCTCATAGATCAGGGGAAATATTTCGTACTCCACGCTCCCAGGCAGACCGGAAAAACCAGCTGCATTCTTTCTCTGATGGAATATCTGAACAATGAAGGCAGATACAATTCTCTGTATATCAATGTCGAGGCAGCACAGGCGGCCAGGGAAAATGTACACAGAGGGATTCAGGCGATCATCAGTGTATTTGCAACTCAGCACCAAATGCATTTCAGAACAGATCTGATAGAAGAACGCTGGAAAGAAATTACAGAAAAAGCGGGAGCAGAAAATGCTCTGAATAAAATCCTTCATTTCTGGACAGAAAACAGCAGCAAGCCTACTGTTCTTTTCATAGATGAAATAGATGCTCTGATCGGAGACACTTTGATTTCTGTTCTGCGTCAGATCAGATCCGGTTATGCAGACCGTCCGGCTTCCTTTCCGCAATCCATTGTTTTATGCGGTGTAAGAGATGTTCGAGACTATCGAATTCATTCCTCTCAGTCCAAAGAAATCATCACAGGAGGTTCTGCATTCAATATCAAGGCGGAGTCTCTCCGACTGGGAAACTTTTCCAGAGAAGAAATCAGAACATTGTACCTGCAGCACACTGAGAGAACCGGCCAGATTTTTGAAGAGGAAATCTTTGAGCTGGCCTGGAAATATACTGAAGGTCAGCCTTGGCTTGTCAATGCACTTGCATATGAAGCCTGCTTCAGGAATAAGGAAGCAAAAGACAGAACAAAACAGATCACAGAAGAAATGTTCATACAGGCAAAGGAAAGTCTGATTTTGAGAAGAGACACTCATCTCGATCAGCTGACAGACAAATTGAAAGAAGACAGAGTGAGAAAAATCATTGAGCCCATCCTGAAGGGAGACGATTCCATTGAGCATTTCAACGACAATGACTTGCTCTATCTTATTGATCTGGGTCTTATCAAGAGATTGACTGGCGGCAAGACAGAAATCGCAAATGAAATCTACAGAGAGATCATTCCCAGAGAATTAGTATGGACAAGCCAAGGCACCATTCACCATGAGCAAATCTGGTATACAGATAAGATTACAAACAGACTGGATTTTCATAAACTGCTTACCGCATTTCAGGAATTCTTTCAGGAGAATTCAGAGAGCTGGATCGACAGATTTGCCTACAGAGAGGCGGGACCCCAGCTTCTTCTCCAGGCGTTCCTGCAGCGAATCATTAATGGAGGCGGAATCATCAACAGAGAATACGGACTGGGGACCAAAAGAACGGATCTTTACATTAAATGGTATCCGAATAAAAATGATTATAGCGTATCCCAAAGGACTGTAATTGAATGCAAGATCCTTCACAAGTCTCTGGAGAAAACTCTTCAGGAAGGCCTGTCACAGACTTCCGAGTATGCCGACAAATGCAGTGCAGAAGAATCTCATCTCATCATTTTCGACAGAACAAAAGACAGACCCTGGAAGGAAAAACTTTTTATCAGGAAAATGAATTTTCAGAACAGAACGATTACCGTCTGGGGTATGTAGTATCTTCGTAACTACTCAGCCAACCGGCTTCATAGTTACAAATATCCGTTTTTCAAGAAATTGCTTTAAAAAAGCAAGAAAAGGTTGGTCCCTATCGGGAGGATTAGCCGCATCCCAGTTTGGCGAGGGGCTTGCAGCCCCTAAGACCCCGCTTTTCAAGCTTTTCTCTATAAATTTTCTTACAATCTGTTTTTCGCTGAGTAGTTACGTATCTTCAGCAAAGCAGATGCCTATCTTTTGTCCTTTACAGCATACAGCTTTTCATTTACATTGCAGTCATATGGCTGAGAAAAAACAGAAACGGTATTTCAATACATCAGGACCCAACCATATTTGGGAGCATTATACACTTCTACGTCCTGACCTGATTGAAAAGGGGAAGGATCTTGTTTACAGAAGCCGGTACTTCACCATCTGGGCTCCCCGCCAGACAGGCAAAAGCACGTACTTCCGTCTCCTTGCCGCCGAGCTGGAAAAAGAAGGATACAAGGTCTGTCACATCAACTTTGAGAATTACAAAAATGAACCTCTTCCTGTTTTTATGGATAAATTTACA
>DAORDI010000016.1:15535-37905 GCA_035345895.1 Leptospiraceae bacterium | reverse complement strand
CTTGAATTGAGGACAGTTTTCAGAAAGACTGGAGATCAAAGCGGTTAGAGCGTATTGAGCAAAAATGGTCACTAAAATTAGTATTGACAAGGTTTTCAGGATTCTGTCTTTAGTGCAGTATTATTTAGCTGTTTCTTGCGAGCGGAATAAAGTTGACCTATCAAATTCTATAGTAAAAAGAGTTTACTCTTTTCACCAAAAGTGAAAACTTGGAGTGGGCATTCACTTCAATAAAAATCGAGTGGTGTCGATTGTGGACTGGTCTAAATAGGGCAGAAAATATCAGTACCTTTAATTGTAGGTAAAAAAATATGGAAGAATACCGACTGACTAACATAAAAATCAAAGGTCTATTTGAAAAGAAAAATTATAATATTGAAATCAATGAAAATAAACTGGTTTTCTTCGATGAAAACGGAGCAGGAAAAACAACTATCCTGAATATCATTTCTGCATTTTTATCTAAAGAATGGTACAGACTTTATCGTTATCCTTTTGAAATTATTGAGTGTTCAATCAATGAAAGAATCTACTCCTTTGAAAATAAAAAAGATCTTCTTTATGATAAAGAAAAATTTAGAAACTTTGTCCGTGATAAAGGAAATGCTTCAACGGAAAAATCAGATGCCATCAAAATATTGGAAGCCAAATCTCTTAAATTTTTAGTAGAAAATGAGTTTAATGAAAAATTCTTGTTTGTTCCTAAAAATTCAGATTTGAAAGATGAAGAAATGGATCTTGAGGAATACGATGCAAAGTCTTTGTCAGAGTATTTGAACGGGCAATATGAGGAATATACAAAATCAATCTATTCCGATTTAGAAAGTTTTAAAAAAATGAGATTTTATCCGATATTGTTTCTGCCTACATATAGGGTTATTGAAAGGGATGCTGCATTTCTTTTAGATACAGATATTGAAGGCAGATCCAAGTCATTGGATAAGGAGATGATTACTGAAATCTTTGAATTTGGAATGGGCAAAGTCAGTGGGATCATCGACGATTTCTCGAAAAAAGAAAAAAGCAAACTGATTGACTTTATCGAACTTTGCAACGGATATTTTTCAGAAGCAGGAAACAAATCTTTTTTCTGGGATGAAGCAGAAAATGAAGTCATTCTTCAGCAAAAGGATTCAAAAATTTTCTTTGATGATCTTTCATCCGGAGAAAAACAAATTGTATCTATTTTCTCTTATCTCCTTCTGCTTGAAAAAGACTTTTTTGTAATTATTGATGAACCGGAGATTTCTCTTTCTTTAGTATGGCAAAAGAAAATTCTTTCTGATATTATGAATTACTCAAAAGGCTTTCTTTGCGCTACGCATTCTCCTTTTGTTTCAAAAGATGAAAAAATCAATGAATACCAATATATGCTGGAATACTTCAAGGAATAAAAGAGATGGCGTTATCGGAAGAATATCAAAAAGAGCAAGAGGAAGGAGATGATATTGATAATTCTTGGGAAAAAGTTATTGCAAACCCCCAAAACGATGTTATTTGTGTATTTGAAGGTAAGGATGATCCCCCTTTCTATCTATCTTCGGTGCTTGAAGTATTTGGTGAAGGAACTAAGCTTGGAGTTTTTATTGCTGGTGAAAGAAAAAAAGTAATATCTATAATGAAAAAGGAATCGATCTTAAAGCATAAATACAAACATAAAGCAGAAAAACTGAAGGCTCTGTATTTTATTGATCGAGACTGGGATTTTACAGAGTTGGGCTTGTATGCTCATTCTAATTTATTTATGACAAAATCATACAGTATAGAAAATTATCTTATAGATGATCAAAATGTCCTTATTTCTTTTCTTTTAAAATTTAGACAGTATAAAGATAAAGATCTAAAAGAGTTTTCTCCTTTTGATGAGACTAGGAAATTCTCTAAAGCCTATATGGCCTTATACGAACAGCTTATTGAAATATTCAGTTCATTCACAGCTTTGTGCATTCTTGATAAAGAAAAGAACGGTGATTTTTCTATTATAAAACACCCAGAAAAAGTTTTTCATCCAGACATAATTCAAATTACACAAAAAGATGATCAATTGATAATTTCCCGCTCGGAAGCAGATGATTATGAGTTTTTGGTAAAGATTTTGAAAGCCTGTTTTCGTCAGAATAAAAACTCAAAGTACCAATCGCAGAAAAAAGAGTTTAAAGAGTTTTTATTCAGATTTGGGATTAATGATTTTCAAATTAAAAAACCGACACTCAGCTTACTGGCTGAAGGGAAGGAAAATGAATTCATTATTGGAATTCTGGAATACATTACAGGTGAAAAAACCAAAGAGGCTGTCCTTCAAAAACTGGGAAATAACAGAGAAAAAATTATAAGTGAAAAGTATATACGGGGCAAGCTTTCCTTAGAATTTTTCTATGAGTATCTGAGGTTTTTGAGTGAAAAAAAAAGAATTAAACTCATGGACAATTATAACACTTCTGCTTTAAATATTTCAATACTATCTTCGTTCTTTTCTGTGCCGAAAGAATTGAAAGACTTTTTGAATAAAAACAAACAAGAGGAGCTTCACGATGGAAATTAAAAAAGAATTAGACTGTATAGATAAGCTATTTTCTGGTTCCTTTAATTACATATATCGAATTCCACCTTATCAAAGAGGGTTTGCTTGGGAATCTAAGCAGGTAGAGGAATTTATTTCCGATGTAATAAACTTGAAAGAAAGGAGAAAATCAGACAATAAAAAGACCCATTATTCAGGAATGATCAGTGTTGAAGAAACTGACATTGATAGATTTAGTGATGTAGATTTTTATAAAAGTGAGAATTACACAGGGTATTGGATCATTGATGGGCAACAGAGAATGACTCTTATTCAGATATTTCTTGCCATTTTTTTAAACAAATTTAAGACTGTTTATGATAATGATGATGTGCCAGAAAGTTATCGAACCAAAAGCAAAATAACTCAGTATCTTAGTATAGAGCATAAAAGCATTATATCGATTAAGTTTGGATATATGGAATCCGCTCAAAATTATGAGCTGTTGAGAAATATTTTTTTAACTGGTCGGTATGACACTGATCCGAAAAATAAAGGGAACATATATGCAGGACGCATTGCTAATGCCTATGAAAAATTGGAAAGATGGATTAGCAATACTCCAGACAAAGAAAAGAAAGCTTTATTTGAAGCAGTAGTATTGGGCTTGAAATTTGATTTTAAAGTTTACGAAAAAGATGCAGTTGAAGAAATATATATCGTTTTTGAAACGACAAACAGAAGGGGCAAACAGCTTACAAAATTGGAACTTCTTAAAAACAGACTACTGTATTTGTCAACATTGAAGACTGATGTTAAGACACAGAGCAAATTCAAAGACCTGATTCCAAAAGTATGGAACACTATATATGAATTTTTAGGAATGTTTCCGGAATCGCCTATCTCATTAGATGATAAATTTCTGATGGATCACTGGACAATGTACCAAAGACATCTGAGAGAAAAAGAGTTTTATGCTGAAGATCTTTTAAACAGATACTTTACCTCTGTAAACTATTTAGAAGGAAAAACAATAAAAGAATTCCGAAATGTAAAAATCAATCAAGATGAGTTGGAATACTATGTAAAGGATCTTGAGGAAAGTATTGAAAACTGGTTCAATATGCAAAATCCAGTAAATGGAGTGCCAGATCATCAGGATGATCTTTATAATAAGTCAATTACATACTATCTTTACAAACTGAATCAGTTTAACAGCAGTCTTTTTAATCCAATGATTCTTTCTCTCTTGAATCTTCAAAAAAAAGGAGAACTGAAGGAAGATGAGATAGTTAACGCCCTAAAGGAGATTGAAAGATATAATTTTATGCTCTTTTCTATTTCGGATTTAAAATCAGACACTGGTTCGTCAAAGTTTTTTAAGTCAGCCAATTTGCTTTACAATTCTTACAATAGGAGAACTGAAATTTCGGATCTTTATACAGTATCAAATTTCATCGATGAGATACAGAAAGAAATTTTTAAATCTCTAAATTTTTATCACTTACATGCACAAATGATGAATCTTGCCGGAAATACAAAATCCGAGGGTTTTTTCCATTGGAAAGGAAGCAAGTATTTGCTTTTGGAATACGAAGAAAAAGAATCCAAGAAATCCGGTATAAAAAAGAATCAGTATGAATCTGGACAGTACAAATTATATAAGATTTTTCCATACTTTAAAAAGCATACTTATGAATTTAATCAAAACCCCGAAAAGCTCTCGGAAGCATGGGATGCAAGCTTCAAAAAGTATGATGAGTCGGAGAAGCTGAAATTGGCAAGCAGTCTGGGAAATATAGTAATTCTTCCAGAAGGAGAGAAAATCAATCCTGAGATGTCATACGATGCGATTAGGAATGTCTTCAAGAAAAGTCGAATGAAAACTGTGCGCGATATTGCATCCAAGTATGAAAAATGGAATGCAAATGCCATTTTAAAAAGAGGCTTGGAATTGTTGAACTTTATTGAAACGAACTGGATTCCGCAGGAATACCATAAAAAAATTGACTTTAATCCTGAATTAAAACAGCGAATACTTTATTTTGAGAAATTTAAAATCAAGGACTGAATCATCCTAAATAGGAGCATAGTAAATGGCATTCTGTCCGTTTTTATTGAAAGTAACTTAGAATATAAGTCGATTTACAATAAGGAAATATAAAATGAAAACGCCAATTCCTCAATTCGCAGATCATTCCAGAGAATTTCAGAACTTCCGATATGTGTATCCGGTGATTTCCAGAAGATCGGAAGGGATTTCCATCGGGATCAATCTTTCTCCGAGAAAGGAATGCAATTTTGACTGTCCTTACTGTCAGGTGGACAGAACAGTCATTGAAGAAAAGGAAAGGGTGATTGATCTGAATGTTCTGAAATTGGAACTCGAAGAAATGTTCGAGATCTGTGACAGCGGAAAACTTTTTCTGAATGAGAAATTCGGAACCACTCCTGAACATCTGAGAAGACTGAGAGATATTGCAGTTTCCGGAGACGGTGAACCTACAACAAGCAGATACTTTCTTCCAGTCTCGGAGCTTCTTCTGGAATTCATATCAGAGAAAAAAAGGAAGGTTCCTGATCTTCATCCTGTTCTGATCACGAATGCGGCAAGACTGGATCATGATGATGTATTTCAGATGGCTCTGCGGTATGCAGAACTTGGAGGAGGTCCCTGGCTGAAGCTGGATGCAGGAACGGAAGAAGAATTCAAGACTGCATCGGGAAGCAGAATCCCTTTTCATAAAATTAAGGATAATATCATCCGTTATGCATCAGTGCATCCTGCAGTCCTTCAGACAATGATTTATCTGAATTCGGAAGGAATTGAATCCTTTCATCCGGAAAGATATTCAGACTGCATTCTTGAGATGCAAAAAAGCGGAGCTCGATTCAGTCATATTCAGCTTTATACCCTGGCCAGAAAGACTGCTGTTCAGGGACTTTCCCCGGTCTCGGAACAGAGGATGAATGAGATTTCCGAAATTATCGGAAGCAGGACAGGCATTCCATTAAAGCTGTACCTATGAGTCTCCTGGAAATCAGAAATCTGACTGTAAAGTCTCCGTCTGAAAAAATTCTTGATTCAGTTTCGATCAGTGCAGAAAAGAAAAAAATCACGGGGATCATCGGCAGATCCGGTTCAGGAAAGACTACTGTTTTCCGTTCTGTGCTTGGTCTGCTGGAAAAAGAACTGGCTGTTTCCGGAGAGTTTATATTTGAAGGGAAATCTTTTGTTCCCGGAAAGGAGAAAAGAATACAGCCTGTGTTTCAGGATCCGGTCAGATATTTCAATCCTGTTCTCAATCTGAGACAGATTCTTCTGGAGCCTCTCGAAATCAGTCAAAGAGCAGCCAGTTTTGATTCTGAGTTCAGCCGGTTTTCCGAGGTGTTCCGGTTCAGCAGATCCGATCTTTCCAAAAAAATTACAGTATTTTCCGGGGGTGAGCTGCAGAGAATTTCCATTATAAGGGCATTATTTTTTTATCCGGAACTTCTTCTGATGGATGAACCTGTCAGCGGTTTCGACCGTCTATTAATCAGGGACACAGCGGAACTGATCCGTAAACTTCGGGATGATTTCGGAATGAGTATTCTGATTGTTTCTCATGATATGGAATTTCTGCTGTCCATAGCAGAGCATATTTATGTGATAGAAAAAGGAAGGGTGGAAGACAGAGGAAGCCGCGAGGAGATTCTTCTTTCAAAGAAAGAAGCGACCCTCGAACTTCTTCGTTATGTATTGTGATAACTACTCAGTGGAAAATATATTGTAAAAGAATTTATAGAGGAAAGCATAAAAAGAGGGGTTTAGGGATTGCAAACCTCTCGCTAGTGTGGAAGCGGCTGATCTTCCCGATAAGAACCAGCGTTTTTCTTGCTTTTTTAAAAGCAAATTCTTGAAAACGGATATTTGTAACTGCAGCGCAAAGTATTGAAGCCGCTGCCGCGAGGCAGAGCTATGAAGATATAGGATAAATTAATTATGAAGTTAGATAAGATTACTAGAAAACTTTCAGAAGCACTGAGTGAATCTGCAGAAACTGCAGCAGACAGTTCTCATAACGAACAGACAGAGGAACACCTGATCGGAGCCATACTCTCCCAGAAAGAAGGAATGGCTGAGATCATCTTTTCCAGGCTGGGAAAGGACATTCAGCCTTTCATCAGATCTTTTCAGGATTACCTGAAAAGGCTTCCCAGAACAAGCATGGGCGGAGGCGGAATGACTGATGTACAGCCTTCACGGCAGCTGATTCAGCTTCTCCGAAAGTCAGATTCTGTGAAGCAGGATATGCAGGATGAATACCTGTCCACAGAACATGTGCTTCTCGCATTTCTGCAGAATTCAGATTCTGTGATGAAGCAGGAATTTATAAAGAATGGAATTCATTATTCTGTAATGAAGGAAACTGTACTTAGCTTAAGAAAAGGAAAAAAAATTATGGATGACTCCCCTGAATCGAAAGCTGATTCACTGAAGAAATACGCAAAAGACCTGAATGCTCTCGCAAGGAAAGGGAAACTTGATCCTGTCATCGGAAGAGATGAGGAGATCAGAAGAATCATACAGGTTCTTTCGAGACGGACCAAAAATAATCCGATGCTTATCGGTGAGCCCGGTGTGGGAAAGACTGCAATTGTGGAAGGGCTTGCAGGAAAAATCGTTGCAGGCGACGTGCCTGAAGGAATCAAGAACAAATCTATTTATGCACTTGATCTTGGATCTATGATTGCAGGGGCAAAGTACAGAGGAGAATTTGAAGACAGACTGAAGGCAGTCCTCGAAGAGGTTGCAGAGTCCGACGGGGACATCATACTCTTCATAGATGAAATTCATACCTTGGTGGGCGCAGGTGCAAGCGAAGGTTCACTGGATGCATCCAATATGCTGAAGCCTGCTCTTGCAAGAGGAGAGCTCAGATGCATCGGCGCAACGACTCTGAAGGAATATCAGAAATACATAGAAAAGGATGCTGCGCTTGAGAGAAGGTTTCAGCCTGTTTATGCAGATGAGCCTTCAGTGGACGAGACAGTGATGATCCTTCGCGGGTTAAAAAATCATTATGAACTGCATCATGGGATACGGATTACTGATTCTGCCATCATCGCAGCCGCAAATCTTTCTTCCAGGTACATCACAGACAGATTTCTTCCTGACAAGGCAGTGGATCTGATTGATGAGGCATCCAGCAAGATGAGGATCGAAATAGACAGTATGCCGGAAGAACTTGACCGGATGATGAAAAAAATCCAGAGCCTTAAGATTGAAAGGGAAGCGCTGAAGAAGGAGAAGGACAATGCATCCGTTCAGAGACTGAAGGAACTGGAAAAAGAACTTCAGAAGCAGGAAGAGGAGTTTTCCATTCTTCAGGCAAAATGGAACAGTGAAAAGGAAAAGATACTGAAAATCAAAAGCCTGAAGGAAGAAATTGAAAAGAACCGGAATCTGGAGAAACAGGCAGAAAGAGACGGTGATCTGAACAAGGTGGCTGAAATCCGTTACGGAAAACTCATTGAACTGAACAAGCAGCTCCAGACTGCCAATGATGAACTGAATCTGGTATCGAGCTCATCGCGTCTTCTGAGAGAGGAAGTCACGGATGAAGACATTGCCAACATTGTATCCAGATGGACAGGAATTCCTGTTTCCAAGATGCTTCAGGGAGAGAAGCAGAAACTCCTCCTGATGGAGGGAGTGCTCAAGAAAAGAGTGGTAGGTCAGGATCATGTGATTCAGACGATCTGCGAATCGATCAGAAGATCGCGTGCAGGGCTCTCTGATCCCAAAAAACCTACAGGAGTATTTCTTCTTCTTGGACCGACAGGTGTAGGAAAGACTGAAACAGCAAAGGCACTTGCAGAGTTTCTGTTTGATGATGAGACTGCAATTGTAAGGATCGATATGAGTGAGTATATGGAATCTCATTCAGTCAGCAAACTCATCGGTGCCCCTCCAGGATACATAGGATACGATGAAGGAGGGCAGCTGACTGAGGCTGTCCGCAGAAGACCTTACAGTATTGTGCTTTTTGACGAGGTGGAAAAAGCCCACAAGGAAGTGTTCAATCTTTTCCTTCAGCTCTTTGATGAAGGAAGGCTCACTGACAGCAAGGGAAGAACAGTCGATTTCAGAAACACAGTCATTATGATGACTTCCAATATAGGTGCTTCCATTTTTGCCAATACAGACATTACAGCGGAGGAAAAGGAAAGAAAGACCGAGATGGAACTGAAAAAATATTTCCGTCCTGAATTCATCAACAGGGTGGATGAGGTTGCGATCTACAATCCTATATCTCAGGATTCTCTTTTGAAAATCCTTGATATTCTTCTTGCAGACATTGCTGCAAAGGCAAAGGACAGAGGACTTGTTCTGGAGTTTTCTTCCGATCTGAAAAGACATCTGATCGCTGCAGGATACAATCATGAATTCGGAGCAAGACCTCTGAAAAGACTTGTGCAGAAGGAAGTGGGAAATAAATTGAGCGATTATATCCTCAGGGGAGATTTCAGTCTGGGAGAACGGATTCTGGTGGACTATGCCAATTCGGACACTTTTTTGAGCAGAAATCCTGTTCAGACAGAAAAACCGAATCTGCATTAATGCAAACTGAGTTCGGTGCGAGACATTAAGAAATGAAAAGCGGGGGAAATCCTCCGCTTCGGTAATTCTTGCTGGAGAAAGAGACTTATACTGCTTCTTTAAAGCAGTGTGTGCATGACATTGGATTGAATTCTGGATTCGATCATAAACCTGATTCAATTGGAAAATCTTATCTTATGCAGACTGTATATTGAATCGGCAAATGTATTTGAAAAAATGCAGCCGTATTATTTTGTATAATTAGTAATGATTTTTTATCCTGAGCAAGCCGACGGAGCACGGTTCGACAGGCTCAGACAGGCAGCCTTGACTTGAGAGCCGCAGGCGGCCTAAGGGCAAGGGAGCAAAAATTACAGAAAGAGGAAAAAAAATGAATCATCTGATTTCAGACATAGGCATCGCCATTACCATTTCCACAGTTGTGGGCTTTATTGCCTATAAGCTGAAGCAGCCGAGCATACTGGGCTTTCTGATTGCGGGAGTCATCATCGGTCCTGAGATCGGTCCCAAGCTCATCACTGATCCGGAAAACATCAATACGATATCGGAGATTGGACTGATCTTTCTGCTGTTCATCATTGGACTTGAGATGAACCCTGCCGCCTTCCTCGAATCGGCTAAAAAAATACTCGTGGCAGGATCTCTTCAGTTTCCTCTGACGATCCTTCTCAGCATACCTCTTTTTATTATGATGGGATATTCTCTTCAGAATGATTTTTTCAGCATACTGTATCTCGGTGCAGGGCTTTCCTTAAGCAGTACTGCGATTATTGTCAAGCTTCTGTACGACAAGTTTGAAGTGGAAGGACTCGCGGGAAAGGCCACCATAGGAATATTGATTTTTCAGGATATATGGGCGATTCTGTTTCTTGCAGTCCAGCCGAATCTGAAAACTCCCGGATTTATGGTGATTCTGGGAGCGGTACTGAAGGCTGTCTTTCTTGTCATCTGGGGAATTCTTGTCAGCCGGTACGTTCTAAAGAGGGTGTTTCAGTCGATCAGTTCTCCTGAAATGACATTCACTGTTGCCATCGGATGGTGCATTGCAAATGCCGGTCTGGGACATCTGATCGGTCTTTCCTCTGAAATGGGGGCGCTGATTGCGGGACTTGTGCTTTCCACTCATCCATTTTCTGTAGATATCAGTTCCAGAGTACTCCCTCTCCGGGACTTTTTTCTGACTCTTTTCTTTATTTCGCTCGGGATGAAGATTCCTATGCCCGAGATGTCCATACTGAAAAGTTCACTGATAATCATCTTTTTTATTCCATTTATAAGAATTCTTATTATTTTTCCGACAATGTTCTTCTTTGGGAACAGCAGAAGGACTTCCATACTGACTGCGCTGAATCTTTCGCAGATCAGTGAATTCTCTCTTGTAATCGCCAGCATCGGTTTTGCGGACGGTCATATTTCCAAGGATGTGTTTGCAGTGCTCCTGTATACTCTTGCAGTCAGTTCCGTCACCGGTTCCTACATCATAAAATTCAATCATGAAATTGTAGGACTTGTATCCAGAGTCTTCAAGAAAATAAAACCGTATGAAAGTTCACCTCCGGAAACAGAAGCCCCGAGAAAGGTATTCATACTCGGATATCACAGAGGAATCAGGGGGCTTATTCATTCGCTCTATCAGACCAACCCTGAACTTCTTCGAGAGATTTCCGTGATAGACTTCAATGCTGAGACAAAAGCCGAGCTGGAAATATTCGGAATCAGAACATTCATCGGGGATATTTCCAATTCCGACAATCTCCGTCATGCAGGAATTCAGCATGCAAAAATCATTATATCTACAATACCGGATGCAATCCTGAAAGGCACTGACAATTCAAGACTGGTGAAACTTCTCAGAACTCTTTCTCCTGAATCATTCATAATAACGCACGGAGATTATGTGCAGCAGGTAAAAGGTCTTCTTGAGGCAGGTGCAGACGATGTGATCCTTCCTTACATCATTGCAGGAGAACACTTGGCGGATAAGATATCCTCTATAGCCAGAAAGCTGGAAAACTGAATTAGGGGGAATCTTTCCTGATGAAAAAATGAAGAACAGTGAAGGGAAGAAGCGCTGTATCGAGAACAAAACTGAAGGGCAGATCAAGAATGAAGATCGGTCCTGCAGGAAAGATTTTCGGGTCTCCGATTAAGTCAAAGTCTTTCTGCAACCCGGAATATATAAAATAGCGGTGACGATAGCTTTCTGAATAGGCAAAACTTGAAACTGTACCGCAGTGAACAGAGAAGCAAAAGATGAGAAATGCTGACAGAAGTCTGAAATTTTTCATAATGCAGTATCTGCTCAGAATCGGTCTTTGTCAAGTTTTTTCCGACTGTCCGGCAGCTTCCGAATCGTGGGTTATATCAATTTAAGAAAACTCTGAAATTCTTTTACAAACTTTCTTGACCGATTTGCAATGTATTCCATGATAACCTCATGAAAGGTGCTGTACACAATTATCTGAATGAGTTTTTCGAAAAAAACGGATACTCCAGTCACAATTTGATTGGACTCACCAAAATGAGATCGATCAGAGTTCAAATTACACTGAAGGGCCTGAATCTAGGCAACTTCGATGAAAATACGGACGATTCGCAGGAATCTCTAGACAAACTTAAAAGTATACTGAATTCTATGAACTTGGGAACAAAAAAATGAGCCATAAAGCAATTACCAAACAATTTAAAACCCCCTTTGAAATTACTTCCGACCCTGAATTTGCGAATTCAGCCTTTATTATCTGCTTTTATGGATCTGAATATCCTTATGCAAAACTCTACAATGCTCTAATGGAATTGAAGGTACCATTCATAGGATGTATGGACATCGCAAGACTGGAAGGCAATGAATATATTATGGCACCTGATTCTGCAGTTGCAATGTGTCTTCCTAAGGAAATGGTGGAGGCTGTATCTGTTGTTGCCTACGATATGAGGAAGAGCAGCAGCTATGATGCAATCCGTCTCAATGCAAAGGATCAGTTTATCAGAGGAATGGAAAAGGCAGGAATTCAGTCAAAAGCTCCTGATCTGGAAAGAGATTTGGCGATCAATCTTCTGTACGGTCTTCAGTCTGCGAATCCTGTTCTCGAAGCTCTTACAGATGAGAGTCTTTTTCTTCAGTCAGTGGGCGGAAGCTCAGGAGGCAAGCTTGACTTCAAGTCTTCGAGCGTGATTTCGAGCAAAGGGAGAGGAGCAATCGGAGCAACTGCTTTCATACGTTTGAAGGAAGAATATTTCTTCCAGATCGAAAGAGTATCCAGCTTTGAAAAACAGAACTCCAGGCTGACTGTAACAAAACTCTCATCCCCAAGACATATTCTGGAATTCAATGGAAAACCTGCACAGGATGAGTTTGCATCTGCAGTAGGAAAGACCCCTGCAGAATTTTCCCCCAGTCTTTTTGCTCAGTTTACATTAGGAGTAGAACCTGGTGACGGGGAAAAACTCATTACAAGCATTATGAAGGAAGACGGAACCGGCGGGATTCTGACATACAATGATGTAATGCCTGAAACTGTTTTTAACGTATACAGAGCGATTTCTCAGAAAGATGACAGAACTTCCAAAATGCAGAGAATGGATGGACAGAGACTTGCAGTCTATATGTCCTTTGACTGTGTGCTCTGTTATCTTGCGAGGGAAAGTGCAAATGAAATTCATCTGATAGAAGAGGTTTATGCAAAAAATCTTCCGAATATTCCTAAAATCGGTTTTGGGACGTTCAGTGAGAATTTCTGCGGAGCGAATGTGAATCAGACAGAAACTTTTTTAGCAATTTACAAAAGATGATTGCATAAATTTTGAATGATTCTAAATCTTGACTAGAGGATTTTATGGCAGATACGCAAACTATCGAAATCAGACCTGATATGACCATGCAGGAAATATTGGAAAATTTCCCAAGCGCCAAAAGAGCATTGTTTCAGAAGTACCATGTAGGAGGATGCTCCAGCTGCGGTTATTCTTTAGATGAGACTTTGGAAGAAGTGATGGTAAATCATCGCAGAGACAAAGAAATTGACAATGCAATCAAATATATCTATGAGTCTGCAGAAGTGGACAGACAGATGCAGATCAGCCCGCTGGAACTTAAGGCTAAGCTCGATCGCGGTGAGGATGTAAAACTCGTGGATATCAGAGAGGATTGGGAAATTGCAATTGCTTCTCTTCCGAACAGTGAAGTGATCACTCAGAAACTGGCGTACGAGATACTGAACAAATGGGATAAAAATACACAGATTGTATTTTACTGTCATCATGGAGTCAGAAGTCTCGAGGCCGCTTCTTATTTCAAGGGTCACGGACTTCCGAATGTAAAAAGTCTTCAAGGCGGGATCAATCTTTATTCGATAGAGGTTGAACCCGGAATTGCAAGATACTGAGAGCAATATAGATTTTTATAATCAAAAGGCAGTGAATGCTGCCTTCTGAGCATTTATTTTCAATTGTTTTTTCCTGGTTCAGCTGTGAAAGAGGTGTATTTTCTGTAGAAAACATTATGAAAATCCGGCAGTTTAAAAGCTTTAGATGAATTATTTAACGCCGCAGGTGCATACTTGCGAAACGGTGCTCAGAGAGGAAGCTATAACGTCAGGTGATTCATAAATTCATCTGTCCATTTCAAGTATAGAAAAACCGAAGCCGTCTTTCTTGAGTTTTTGAATGTTCTGAAGACTCAGTTCCTTCAGTTTTTTTTCATTTTCCCTGATCTGAATGATTTCATATTCAGCCGGATTGTGAACATTGTATTTAAAAAAAAGAAATGCACTGTATCCTCCGTCCATAGCCGGAGTCTTGAAATTATAAAGATTCTTATTTTCAGGATTGACCTGTCTGAATCTGCCTGCACCTTCCGACAGGTGAACTGACAGATTCCTGCTTCGCTCATCTTTGAGGAAAAGCTTAATTTCCTGAGAAGGAATGAAAACTTCGACTGTTCTGCACTGCAGATTCAGCAGAGTGGAAAGCAGGAGAAAACTGTATCTGATGAAAATCATCTTCTTGTCCATTTTTCGAGAATATACACTCCCAGAAGAAGAACAGGGACCATCACTGTTCCGTAGATCAGAAATCCTGTAACTGAGAGTATGAATACTGAATATGCCTTTTCCGAATTCTGCGCTGAGGATGGGTCGGCAAATACCATAAAAATGGCCAGTCCCAGGCCTGCAATGAAGATCAGTCCGAGTCCCATTATAAACAGTTTCAGATACCTTCGAGTCTGAAATCTGCCTGCACCGTAACCCAGCACAATTCCTATCACAGGAAATACAGGGATGAGAAAAGAGAGAGCACCAAGTTCAGTCAGGCTTGAAACACCGGCTGAAGAAAGAAAAAGTGCAATTAATAGAAGGATAATTGAGGAAACTGAAAGGCCTTTCAGAATATTCTGCATCATAGTCATTTTATGAATCCATACTGTTATTCTGCCGGATCAGGTAAATACTAAAAAGAATACGGGAATCCTGCTTTTGTTTCATTTTAAATGCAATGAGAGCAAATTCTGCTTGCCAGAGAAAAAAAGAAAACTCAAATGTATATGCTGCTGCAGGGTTTCAGTATTATCAGTTAATAAACAGAATCCCTTATTATTTTTCAGATAAAGGAACAGAAATGGCATTTACTCATCAGTCGGTAGAAAGAATGGAAATCATCAGACTTGAAGAATCAGTCGATATGTATTCAGTTTTTGACCTGAAAAAATACTGCCTTGAGCTTCTGAAGGGAGGCACTAAAAAATTCATTTTCTGTATGGAGAAACTGGATTATATGGATTCTTCCGGAGTAGGGTTTCTTTTTCTTTTTATCACGGAATGCAGAAAGAACAATGCCGAGGCTGTGATTGCAGGGATCAGCGATCAGATGAAAAAACTTTTTGAGCTTACGAAGATGAATGATAAGCTTCCCTTTGCTGAAAGCGTGAAGGATGCAGTCATTAAATTTTCAGGAGTGTGATTTTTTTTACCTGTTCTTTATTCTGAATGTAATGATGGTGTAACATCCCTCTGCGATATTTCTTTCAGTAAAGGAATAAAGCGAGGACAAAATGGCTTTCACTCTTCTTGAAAAAAATGAAAAAGCAGCAAGGACACTTGAGGTAAGACTTGCGGAAAACCAGCTGGAAATCGAAAAGGCTCTCTCCCTGAGATACAATGTATTCAATGATGAACTGAAAGAAGGACTGCCTGAATCGGCTGCAACAGGAAAGGACAGAGATGAATACGATTATTACTGTCATCATCTGATTGTCCTTGACCGCGAAAAGGATGCAGTAGTCGGGACTTACAGGATTCTCAGAAGAGAAACTGCGGCCGCAAATATCGGCTTCTATTCTGAAACAGAATTCAATATGAAAAAAATCTACGAGCTGGAAGATGAGCTGGCAGAAGTAGGCAGGAGCTGCGTTCATCCTGATTACCGGGACGGATCAGTCATTTCTCTTCTCTGGGCAGGACTTGCTGAATATATGAGAAATTATAATCTTCGTTATCTTTTCGGATGCGGTTCAGTTCATTCTCTGGATCCGGCAGCTGCCTCAGAAGCGTTTGCCTATCTGAAAAAGCACAATGCTCTTGCTGACGACCGGTTCGGGATAACGCCTCTGGATACTCATATTCTGGATGGTTTTGATCCTGATTATAGAATACTGGATGAAAAGGCTGTTTCCAGAAGAATTCCTGTCATCATCAAAGGATATATGAGACTCGGAGCAAAAATCTGCGGAACTCCTGCAGTGGACAGGGTCTTCGGAACAACTGATATGTTTGTACTGTTTGACTTTGAACAGATCAGTGCAAAATATGGAAAAAAGTTCGTGTCCTGAAAAATGAAAATTTCCGTGAAGGTAAAGCCTGGATCAAAGAAGAGTTCAGTTGAGGTTGTTTCTGAAACTGAACTTTCTGTGAAAATCCATGCTCCTGCACAGGAAGGAAAGGCAAACGAAGAACTGATCCTTGTTCTTTCGGAATTCTACAATATTCCAAAATCCAGAATTACTCTCCTGAGAGGCTTGAAATCCAGGACTAAGATTCTGGAATTGGATATATGAGATGGTTTTTCAGAAAACTGTACAGTTACTTCAGCTTTAAAAGATACTCCGTTTTAAGCACATTAGGATTCCGGCGAAAATCAGTCATTCTCCATGGACTGGATCTTTCCGTCTACATCCGCGAAGGAAAAGGGCCTGTTCTTGTGCTTGTACACGGTTTTCTGGATGCATCCTTCGGTTTCAGAAAACTCATCCCTCATCTTCCGGAAGACAGGAAGATCGTACTGATTGATGTTCCCTCATTCGGCAGAAGCAGACTTCCGGAGGTCAGATATCTGTACAGAATGGATGTGTATGCAGGACTCATATACGAAATATTTCAAAAGCTGGATCTCCGCGATTTCATTCTTTCCGGTCACTCCATGGGAGGACTTCTTTCACAGCATCTTGCAATTCTGGACAGGAAAAAGGACAGAAGAATCAGGAGTCTGATTCTGATTTCTCCAGGATCGGAAAGGCACAATGAAAGAGATGAGGTCAGAAAGATTCTTTTTCCTAAGACAAGAGTCGATCTGAACATTCTCCTCTCCAATCTTTACGAAAAGGACACTCCTGAGGTTTCCGCATTTGTTTCGATGATTCTTCTTTCAGAATGGGGAAGGAAGGAGTATGAATGGCTGGCAGAAAATACAATTGCAGAAGAGAAGGATATCTTCCTTGGAGTTCAGGCCAGAAAAATCAGACTTCCTGTCCTTATCATCTCTGCCAAAAATGACAGGATTACTCCTCCGGCCTCACTTAAGAAACTGCACAGATGGATTCCCGGAAGCAGGCTCGTGTTTCTTCCAAAGGGAAAACATGCAATTCATCTCGAATTTCCGGAGCAGGTTGCCGAGATCATGATTAAATATTCATTAAATCAGAATGATTAATATCCCGGAATATCCTGTTCATTCCATACTCGCCAGTCTGAAAAAAAAACTTTCAGACAGAAAGGACTGCATAGTCGTTTCTCCTCCCGGTTCAGGAAAAAGCACAATTCTTCCGCTTGAACTGATGAATGAAAAATGGACAGAAAATAAGAAAATTTATCTTCTCGAGCCCAGAAGAATGGCAGCTAAAAGCACTTCCGGCAGAATGGCCTCGCTTCTGGGAGAAAAAACAGGCGAAAGGGTCGGATACAGAATTCGGCTGGAAAACAGAGTTTCTTCCAGTACAAAAATAGAAGTCATTTCGGAGGGAATTTTTACCCGGATCATTCAGAATGATCCTGAACTGAAAAATGCAGCCCTTGTAATCTTTGATGAATTTCATGAAAGAAATGCAGCCTCTGATCTGGGCCTTGCTCTTTTTCTGAAATCAAGAGAGGTTTATGAGACTGAATGCAGGCTTATGATAATGTCCGCCACACTGGATGCATCGAGCCTTCAGAAACTGATTCCTGGTTCAGAAATCCTGAGTGCGGGAGGAAAAATGTTCCCTGTATCAGTAAGATACATAAAGGCAGAAAAATCACTTTCAAGGGATTCCGTACTGACGTCAGTCAGATCTGCCGTCGGTCTGCCTGGAGACATTCTGTTTTTTCTGCCTGGGATGCGGGAGATCAGATATGCAGAGTCGCTGGTCAGAGAGGTGATGACAGACACTGATATCGAAATCAGGATACTGCACAGTGAAATTCCTGCCTCTGAACAGGAGGAAATCCTGAGAGGAGGAGGAAAAAAGAAAAGGCTTATACTGAGTACAAACATTGCAGAAACCAGTCTTACGGTTCCCGGAGTGATGACAGTCATTGATTCCGGGCTTGTAAAACAGATGAGATATTCTCCTTCAAACGGAATGGAAGAACTTGTGACAGAAAGAATTTCTCTGAGTTCAGCAGAGCAGAGGAAAGGAAGGGCTGGACGTCTTTCAGAAGGCACTGTATTCAGACTGTATTCCGTTCAGGAAGAAAAAGAGTTTTCCGAGTTTCCTGAAGCAGAGATATTAAGAACAGACCTGTCTGCACCGATTCTGGAAAGTCTCAACTATGGTGTCGGGTTCCGTGAACTTTCCTTTCTCGAAAAAATTCCTGAATCAAAAGTCACAGCGGCTGAAACAGTTCTTCAGGAAATAGGCGTGCTCGATTCAGCCAGGAATCTGACTGAACTTGGAAGAAAAATTTCCAGATTCGGAATTCATCCCAGGCTTTCGGCAATGATACTTCGTTCCTCTGAAATCGGTCTGGAGGTTCAGGCCTGCAGACTGAGTGCAGTTCTTTCCGAGCAGGATGTTCAGGAAAATGAATTCAGATTCAGGTCTGATCTGAATCTGAGACTGGAAAGAATCTTCAGAGGATCATCCGATTACAGGATGAGAAAAATACATTCTCTTTCAGAGGATCTTCTGAAAAGAACAGAGAATACAAAAAAATATGATGTATTTCACCCGGAGAAGACCGGCCTTCTTTCTGCCTTTGCCTATCCGGAAAGAATAGGCAGAAAAAGAGGCGGCGGAAAGTTCAAGCTGGCTTCAGGGAAACTTGCAGTCTGTGCAGAGAATGATCCTATGACGGAAAAAGAATTCATCTGTGCTGCGGAGATTACCGGGGACGGTACAGACAACAGAATCAGAAGATCTGCAGCAGTTCAGCTGACTGATGTTCTGAAGTATTTCGGGCATCTTATCAAAAAAGAATTTAGGCTTGCCCTGTTTCAGAATGAAAGACTCAAGAAATCAGAAGTGCAGAAGATTCTGGAACTGGAAATCTCTGAAAAGGAAATTTCAGAAATATCAGAAGAAGAATGTTCGGAATTCTTCTCTTCCCTCATCAGAAAAGAAGGAATTTCCTTTTTAAATCCTAAGGATGACTTCAGAGAGATTCAGAAAAGATCAGAATTTCTCCGACTGTCCGGGGCCGATTTCCCTGAATTATCAGATTCATTTCTTTCAGATAATCCGAATCTCTGGATAGAACCTTATCTGTACGGAATAAGAAGAGTCTCTGAGCTTAAGAAGATTTCTCTTCTGTCAGTGATTTCGGAATACCTGGGAAGAAAGAATCTCAGCATACTTGAAAAAGAAGCCCCTGAAAAACTTCTTCTGCCCAGCGGAAGCAGGGCGAAGATCTTCTATTCAGGAACTGAGGCCAGAATTTCCGCGAGACTTCAGGAACTTTTCGGACTTCTGGACACTCCAAGGCTTGCCTTTTCCAAATTGCCTGTTGTCTTCGAAATCCTTTCGCCTTCCATGAGACCTGTTCAGGTCACATCAGATCTGCGGAATTTCTGGACCAAAACATACTTCGATGTGAAGAAAGAACTGAAGGGTGAGTACCCTAAGCATTACTGGCCGGAAGATCCCTTCACTGCGCAGGCCATCAGAGGCGTCAGGCCAAAATAAATTCTTGAAACTTTTACTGTAATGAACAGTATAACATTAATGATTATAAAAGAGTATATGCACAGAAACAGAACAGAAAGCTTAATTTTCAGATCGGATGCTGTCTCCCGAAACCGGAGTATTCTGCTGATGCTGTTTCTTCTGATTTTCTGTATATCCTGTCTCAAAAGAAATCCTCTGCACCTGAAATCTCTTTTTCCTTCCGGAACTTCCGCTTCAGTCACAGATCCATGCACTTCTGCAGTTCCTTCAGAGCCCTCTTCCGTAAAAATCAGCACTTCTTCTTCCCCTCTTTCTGTTTCAGTGAGCTGGACAAATCCGAAGGACTGTATTCCTAAAGGAGCCGCTGTCGTGAGAAAGGAGGGATCTCTTCCTTCCGACAGGAATGACGGAGTCTCCGTTGCAGTAAATTCTGACGGGATCAGTTTCACTGACAGCAGTGCTGTATTAAATACAATGTATTATTATAAAATTTTTCTGTACAACAGCGCAGGGATTTACTCAAAGGGGACCACTGTTCCCGTTCTTGCAGGCACAACGAGCGTCATTCCTGTTCAGGTCGCTGACGGTTCCATTGTGCTCGACGGTCAGGATTCAGAATCCGGATGGAGTCTCGGTCCGAAGATCAGTTTTTCGTATCCGGTGGTTCCGGCATATTCAGATTATACAGGAGGCGGTGATCCTAATGTATCAGGTTATATTCGATTTGCATATGACTCCTCCAATTTTTATATCTTCTATCATTCAGATGACCTGTATGTCAGAACAGATGATCCTGGATCACCTTGGACGGACGACAGCATAGAAGTCTTTTTTGATATAGGGTACGACAGATCCTCCTCTCCTGACACAAATGATTTTCAGTTTATATTTACGCCTAGAAACGGAAATGACTATTATCAGAAGGGAAACGGAGGAGGCTGGACATACTGGACTCCTTCTGTAGGCAGGTCTGTCTACGCTCCAGGGACAACAGCAAACAATGATGCAGATACTGATGCGGGATGGAATATGGAACTGCAGATTCCATTTTCTGTTCTGAATATTTCTTCGATATCCTCAGGGAAAATCATCGGATTCGCATTTTACATCAATGATGACGATCTTGCTGCATTTTCCTCCTTTCAGCATATGTTCAAATGGACGAGCGGAACAGTATACAATCAGCCGAACACCTGGGGAATTCTTCAGTTTTAAGATTGACAGTCCTTGGCTGAATGCAGATTCAGTATTATACAGGGCTGGATTTATGAATCATGATCTATGAATATCTGAACGGGCTGAAGAAAAGCTTTGAATCATTTCTTTCGGATGAAATATATCCCATGTTTCAAAATCGTTTTCACCCGGTGCTTTCCGAATCCTGCATCTACAGTATGAGGGCCGGCGGAAAAAGACTGCGTCCAGTGCTCTGCATTTCTGCTGTCCTCGGAAGAAAAAATTCCGAACTGAACAGGAATGTATTTTTGGCTTCTTCGGCACTGGAATGTATTCATACATATTCTCTGATTCATGATGATCTTCCTGCAATGGACAACGATGATTTCAGAAGAGGCCTTCCTACAAATCATAAAAAGTTCGGGGAAGCGGCGGCTATCCTCGCAGGCGATGCACTCAACTCTGCTGCATTTTATCTGATCTCACTCATTCAGAGTCAGGAATCAGATTTAGTCAGAGATATGATACAGATCCTTCATTCAGGTGCTGGCGGGGACGGAATGATTTCCGGTCAGATGGAAGACATTGAATCTGAAAACAATCCCAAAAAGTTTCAGAAGGATACTCTTCACAGAATACACGAAAAAAAAACAGGTGCATTGATTCTTTCGTCTGTTCTTCTGGGAAACAGACTGAATTCCGACTACATATCTTATGAGAAAAGATTCAAAGCTTACGGTGAAAAACTGGGAGTTCTTTTTCAGATCACAGATGATATACTGGATGAAGAGAGCAGTCTGGAAGAAATAGGAAAGACTCCTGGAAAGGACAGTGCAAAAGGCAAACTGACTTATCCTGCATTTTACGGAATGGATCAGTCCAAGAAACTGAAAAATGAAATCAGAGAAGAACTCGAAATCATTTCCAGAGAACTTCCTGATGAAAAGAATTTCTTTAAGGAACTCCCGGCCTACATTGCAGAAAGAAAAAATTAGACTCGATGAACTTCTGGTCAGACGAAACTTCGCTCCTGATCTGAAAAGAGCAGCGTCACTTATTCTCTCTGGATCTGTTCTAATCAGTGATTCACCTGTCACCAAGCCGGGTTTTCGGTTCAAGGAAGACGCAGACATCAGAATCAGAGAGAAAATCAAAAACCATTCCAGCAGAGGTTATCTCAAGCTGAAGCCTGTAATGGAAAAATTCGCAATCAGCGTACGGGGAAGAGTCTGCATCGACATAGGTGCATCCACAGGAGGATTTACCGAGATACTTCTCGAAGGAAATGCAGAGAGAGTCTATGCATTGGATGTGGGGTACGGTCAGCTGGCAGAAAAACTCCGAAAGGACAGCCGTGTGACAGTGATGGACCGATTTCATATCAGGGAACTGAACTGGACTCATATACAAGGAAACAAGGATCATTTTTTTGTGGTTATTGACCTGAGTTTTATTTCAGTGCTTAAGGCATTTGAAGTTCTGTTCAGACTGAAAAAAGAGAAATCTTCTTCCGAGTTTTATGTACTTGCACTGGTGAAGCCTCAGTTCGAAACTGATCCGGAAAATCTGAAAAACGGGATACTGTATAATGACGTAAAGAGAATATTCACTCTGATCTCTGTAATCCGCAGGATCAGGAAAGATGCGGAGTATCTGGGAGCAGAAAGGGCCGGTATTAAAGGTACTTCCGGCAACCAGGAGTATTTTGCATATTTTAAGATATGAAATAATGA
>DAORDI010000016.1:0-15435 GCA_035345895.1 Leptospiraceae bacterium | reverse complement strand
GGAGAAAAGGCTATGGCAAAAGGAAATTTTCTTACAGTTCAGTCAGGCAGATACAAGGGCAAAAAGATTCCTCTCCCTTCTGCTGTGAAGGGAAATGTAAACTGTACTCCTGCTCTTCTGAAAAAAGCACTGTTTTCCATCCTGGATTCAATGCATCTTTCAGGAGAGATAGACAGGACTGAATCTGTATTTGCGGATCTTTTTGGCGGCTCAGGGCAGATGGGGCTTGAGGCAGTGAGTCAGGGTTTCGGGGCCTCAGTCATTTTTGAAATAGATTCTGAAAGACAGAAAGAAATGAAGAAATATTTTGAAATCTATACGGGAGAAATCAGCTGTTTTAAAAGAGATGCATTCCGTCAGTATGATATGGAAGAAATCATGAAATATCAGTATAGAATATACTTTCTGGATTTTCCATATTCATTCTGGAAAAAGGATTCTGAAAAGCTTCATCGTCTGTGCACTGATATTCTTTCTCTTCCCGGAAAAAACTTCATTTTTGTGCAGTCTCCTGAAAATCCTGACTGGCCTGAGTTCACATTCCGTCAGGCTGGGAACAGTTTTCTGCTGAGCAGCAATCTCTGACAGGTGATCTTTCTTCTGTTTTTCATCTGATTTTTTTCTCAGTATGGAACCTTTTCTTTAAAAACTGTGTCTCACTTTTTGGAATTGGGGATATTAAACAGAGTGTGGTTTGTGAAACGGTCATCAGAACCGAAAAACTGCAGTCAGAATTTAGGAGACACTTATGAGACAATTCGGTTCATCTTTGATATTTGCAATAACTGCAGCAGGAGCAGTTTTTTTCGGAAACTGCACCGGTGAAAAAAAGGCGAAGACTTCCATTCCTGCACCCTTGATTCAATCCCTGCTCAATTCAGGAAATGAAAATGAAATGCTGAGCACTGCAGACAGTTCATTCGACAGATCCTTTTCCAATACAGCCGACAATTCTCCAGTAAAATCAATGCTTCTGAAGGATATGAACTCTCTGTCCAAAGAGACTGCGTCTGGAACAAAGACTGTCTCCGAAACAGTGGCCTGTGCTGCAGGAGGCAAGGCAGTCCATACGGGATCTTATGATCTGACTGTAAATTCGATCACCGATCAGTTCAACAGGGATCTGAGCATTCAGAATTTTACGATGACAGTCACATTTGACAGCTGCAGTTTTCATGAAGGAATGAAACTGGTTTCAGGAAGTGTGACTCAGAAGCAGACAGGCACAATGAAAGTCGTTATGCAGAAGACAGACAGCACAGTGAATATATCTGTTTCAGGCCGAACTATGGAAGTGACCGGCACTGAAAAAGCTGAGAGGAACGGGGGAATGCGTCCTGCGGTCAGCATCACAATGACCAGAGATATTAGGGAATCATTTGAACTGAACCGGATGAAATTTACAGTAAACTCTTCCTCTGAACTCACTGACCCTGTTCCTCTATACATCAAAGGATCTGTCATTGGAAAGGTCAGTGTAGATACCCCGAGGGGCAAAAGAGAAAGGGACATCAGCCGCACTTTTGAGAAAACTTTTTAACTGACACTCCTGTTTCCCCTTTTCTCACTTGCTGAACCGGCACAGTCGGTTCAGCTTTTTTTTTGTCATATTTCCCTAATCAGAACAGTTATCTATTTAAGCATCTGATCCAGATTTCATTCAGTTCAGGACTTCGCTTAATTTATTTCCTCAGGGGAAGTTGGAAAATGTATTTTACTGAGAATAAAAAGATTCTGCTGATCAGACCGTTTATTCTGTTTTTGATACGAAAATTCTTTCTGTTCTGCTGTGTATTTTTCACAGGATGTATGTGGGAAAGACCGGTAAAAATTAAAGGCATATTTACTCTTCCAAAAATTCTGGAGCAGGCGACCGGAGCAGCAGGGACTGATTCCTGCAGTTCCAAAATCCCTTCTGAACCGACAGCGGTGAGCATCAGTTCCACTGTATCACCGCTTTCTGTTTCTGTCAGGTGGACAAATCCAAAAGACTGCACGCCGGAGACAGTGACTGTTGTCCGAAAAACCGGTTCTGTTCCATCAGACAAAACTGACGGGACTTCCATTCCGGTCAATTCTGACAAAGCCGGCTTCACTGATACAAATGTATCTGCCAGTACTATGTACTATTATAAAATATTTCTGGGAAACAGAAGCGGGACTTATTCCAAGGGAACTTCGGTACCTGTGATGGCAGGTTCGACGAGTGTGGTGATGGCTAAGATTCCGGACAGTTCCGTTGTAATGGACGGTATGGATTCTGATTCAGTATGGAGCAGTGCACCGAAGATCAGTTTTTCCTTTCCTGTTCTGCCGACTTATGCTGACTACACAGGAGGCAATGATCTGAATGTTACCGGTTATATCCGTTTCGCTTACGATTCATCATACTTGTACATTTTTTATCATACGGATGATAAGTATCTGAGAATCGATTCACCAGGAGCGCCTTACGATGATGACAGTGTGGAACTCTACTTTGATTTCGGTTTTCACAGAACTTCTATTATCAATAACGATAACAGTTACCGAGTGCTGATTTTGACCCCTTTTGCAGGAAGCAGTGCAGAAGGACAGTCTGATCTTGGGGGCTGGTGGAATTATTGGGGCTTTTCCGGGGATGTCTGTATATATTCACCAGGTACAACGTTGAATTATGACGGTGACATTGATAATGGATGGTCGATGGAAGTACGTGTACCGCTTTCATCTCTCGGTACCCCTTCTATTGTTCCCGGGAAAGTAATTGGTTTTACATTTTTCATTAATGATGATGATCTCAGTCCATTTTCAGACAGTGAACACCAGTATCCGTGGACTTCAGGCGGAGATATCTTTGTGCCGAATTCCTGGGGGATTCTTCAGTTTCAGTGAGATGGATGCAATGAAACTGATTTCCCCCTGTCTTTCAGTTTCCTTTTTTGCCCTCTAAATACTTACTGAACCGGCACATTGCCGGTTCAGCTTTTTTTTTGTCATTTTTCCCAGACTGGAACAGTTAAATTACTGAGCTGTGAATAAAACAGTTTTTTACCTGATGGCATCGAATCTTTCTTGGCGGAGAATATATCGACTATGAATGAGAAAAATCAGCAGAGCATTCTGCATAATCGGATAATAGTGAAACGATTTCTTTCTCTTCTGTTCTGCTGTGTATTTTTCACAGGATGTATGTGGGAAAGGCCGGTAAAAATCAAAGGCATTTTTACTCTTCCAAAAATCCTGGAGCAGGCGACCGGAGCAGCAGGGACTGATTCCTGCAGTTCCAAAATCCCTTCTGAACCGACAGCGGTGAGCATCAGTTCCACTGTATCACCGCTTTCTGTTTCTGTCAGGTGGACAAATCCAAAAGACTGCACGCCGGAGACAGTGACTGTTGTCCGAAAAACCGGTTCTGTTCCATCAGACAAAACTGACGGGACTTCCATTCCGGTCAATTCTGACAAAGCCGGCTTCACTGATACAAATGTATCTGCCAGTACTATGTACTATTATAAAATATTTCTGGGAAACAGAAGCGGGACTTATTCCAAGGGAACTTCGGTACCTGTGATGGCAGGTTCGACGAGTGTGGTGATGGCTAAGATTCCGGACAGTTCCGTTGTAATGGACGGTATGGATTCTGATTCAGTATGGAGCAGTGCACCGAAGATCAGTTTTTCCTTTCCTGTTCTGCCGACTTATGCTGACTACACAGGAGGCAATGATCTGAATGTTACCGGTTATATCCGTTTCGCTTACGATTCATCATACTTGTACATTTTTTATCATACGGATGATAAGTATCTGAGAGCAGACACTTTGGCGGCTCCTTGGCTGGATGACAGTCTGGAACTCTACTTTGACTTCAGCTTCACCAGATCTGTAAATACAGATTCAAATCATTATTGTTTCATTGTGTCTTCTCAGGATAACGAATCCTTGTTGGGGCAGGGGGTTACAGGTTCCTGGGCTCTTTGGAACTATCCCGCAGAAAGAACTGTGTATTCAGTCGGATCAACATTCAATAATGATGCTGATATTGATGCGGGATGGAATATGGAAATCAGGGTTCCCCTGTCAGCTTTTGGAGTCGCATCGGTGTCATCTGGACAAGTCATAGGTTTTACATTTTTTATCAATGACGATGACCTTCTTCCTTTTTCAACAATTGATCATCCTTTTCCCTGGACTTCCGGAGGCAATATATACTATCCGAATTCCTGGGGTATTCTTCAGTTTCAGTGAACACCGGCAAAATCGAACGGAATTTGGACAGAAAAGAGAAATGATTTTTCAAGAGGACTTGCATATGTATCCATCAGGAAGGACTGATTTCCGTTCTGTCCTGAGTCTTTCGGAATTTTCCATTCCCATTCGTTCGATTCAAAAATATTCAGAACATAAATGAATGCACTTCCTGCCAGAAGGAGGTTTGTGCGGTGAATGCCTGCCTTGTAGTCTGCCGTGAGCCTGGACTGCTCCGTATACTCATAGTATGGCAGTCTGTCTATGTCCCGTCTCAATGCCGCTGTTTTCTGGTAACTGCCGAAGAAGGCCAAGGTCAGAAAACTGAAAGAAGCCATTGTAAGACTTCCCTTTGTTTTTTCTCCGAAATTCCAGGTTCCCAGTCCCGGGAAAATTATATTCTGACGGAATCTTATTTTCTTTTTTTCCGGATCTGAGTTTGGATCCAAAAGAGGATTCAGTTCAATAATTTCAGAATTCAGTACATCCAGCTTTTCCTGAAGAATTTCCCTCTGAAGCTCGCTGATGCTCAGCTCCATCAGAAGATCTTCATTTTCAAAATTTGCATCTGCTGATTTTTTTTCTGTGAGTCTGTTTTTCCTTAATTCCTTCGGACTGACTTCAGTAAAAGACAGAATGAAGAGAATTAACATAACTTTCAGGCATTGACAGACACAGGACAGTCGGATTGCCTGTCTGTTTTTATATGATATTCCAGTCATTTGAAGAAGATAAAACATATTCTCATGATAATATACTTAAGTTACATACGAGCAGAACCGCGTGAATCGGACTGTCTGCAGCAGGTCTGTCATATTGCGAAGATCGACATTCTAGTCAGTGAAAACTATTCCACTGACTCAATTTCACTGTCACTCAGTTCCATCGTTCTGCCTGGTACATTCAGATAAGTTTTCCCGTTTTTCTTATAATAGATCCCTGTATGTTTTTCTCCGTTCTTGAGTCTGACAGTCTGAACAATTCCAAAAATTTCCTGATCTTCCTTTCTCGGAGGATTAGGCACAGCATTCTTTTTAGCCCCCTCGATATCGTTGCTTTCCTGATCCAGGTCCAGATCCGCTTCACTGAATTTAAAACTCTCACTTTCTTTGATTTGACGCACTTTGCCTATTCTGTCCTTACAGATAAAGCTTCCCTGAGATACTGTCAGTTCTTCTGCTGTGCTTCCTACTTTCAGTCTTGCCACAGTGCCGGTTGGTATATATGTAAATCTGTCTGTAATCCAAGCAATTTCCGGTCTGTTCTTCGGCTTATTGGAGAAAATTTCAATCGTTCCCAAATGAATGATAAAATGAATTTTGTTTTCTGACTCAGGAATTTCCCTGATTTCCATATCTGCAGATCCTTCCAGTCTGAATTTCAGAGAATCACTGTAGACAATTTCCAGAGATTCCTCATCCTTCAGAATCAGTCTGTCATTTTTCTCAAACGGTTCTTTTTCCCGTATTTGAATGATCTGTCCGTTTCTCTCCAGACGCACTGATCCTTTTAAAGGAAGATATTTCAGTGCAGTTTTTTCCTGGCTGCTGTAGAATGTATAAAGGAGTATTCCAAAAATCAGAATGATGACTGAAGCCAATGCCGGCTTCAGGCCAAAGTAAGCAGGAGTCCTGTTCTGTTTTTTTACTGAACTGTCTTTTTGAAACTCCTTTTCCAGAAGTTCCTTGAACTGTGCTTCCCTGTGTCCGTTTTTGGAAAGATATTCATTCAGTGAGATTGGACTGTAATTTTCCTTTTCCTTCTGAAGATTTCCCCAGACGCCTTCCCATTCCTCCGGGGATCTGTATATGACTGAAGAATGTTCATTCTTCGACTTTGAAAACTTTGATTTGAAATACAGAATGACTGAATCAAACATGCCCGATTCCTTTTTTCTTTAGTTTTTCCTTCAGTCTTTCCAGACCTGCATTCAGATCCCGAATGACTGTCCTGACTGATACACCTGAGGCTTCTGCAATTTCCTGAAGACTGTTTTCTGCATACAGCCTCATTCTTAGACTGATCTTCATCCGTTCACTTACATCCAGATTTTCTATCTCTGAATTGACTATTTCCAGAATATTGTCAGTTTCCGGCTCCTCTCTGTTCTCTCCGTTCCGTATCATAAAATACTGTATGTCTCTGCTGTTTCTGTTCTTTCTCTTATTGAAGTCTTCCGAGAATATATTGTATCCGACTTTGTATAAAAAGCTTTTGTTCACACTTTTTATCTTCCCCTGCCTGAAGTAGGGAATAAGTTTCAGAAACACTGCCTGAATAAGATCGTACGCCTCATCAGAACTGCCTGTCAAATAAAGAAATTTACTGAATAGAAAGTCTTTGTTCTGCTCATAGATTGTCTCCAGTTCCTTAAAGTCTGTGCTGTTCTCCATAATTAACCGTCCTGACTGCCGGAGTATGACATAAAAGAATTATTTTTTTATCAGTCTGAGGAAAACAATTTTCGACCATTGTGCAGAAATGAGCAGATCATTCTCTTTCCTGTAAATAAGTTCTCCTGATTCTGATTTGACTGGAAAAATAACGGTACTCTCGCCCGTATTCAGCATAAGTCTGTATCTGTTTGTCCCTGCATATTCGACACTTCGGATGTTTCTGGATATGAGTTTGTAGTTTCCGTGTTCACAGCTGATGATGGCAGTCTGCGGGGTCTGCTTCCATATTTCTCCGCTCAGTCTGTCGTCATTTGTCAAAAAGATACGGTCCGCATAGGAAATATTCGGGAATAGAACAATGAACAGGAAATACTTTACCATTCTGATTTTGAGTCCTTAAACTGACCAATACTTCATTTTCCGGGTATTTCATATTTAAGGTCAATTAAAATTAAAAATTAGAATGGATCATTTCTGGACAAGTGCAGTTTTTTGCAAGAAAATCAGAATGCATTGTGAAATATTCCAGAATTTTCAATTCAGTTTCCTCTTTGATAATTCCTTCCTTTGCTATGATCTGAAGCAGAAGCTTTTTGTGACTGGACTGCTTCAGTGCATTCCAGATCAGATTCAGTCTGAAGTTTCTGAATTCAGCTGCCTGATCCGGCTGATTCATTCTTATTTCCAGTTCTGACTGAATCTGTTTTATGATTTCAGTAATCGAGTGAAACAGTGCCAGGTCATCCTGAAATTTAAGCATAATGTCACTGAACTCTTCTCTGTCCCTCACAAGGCTTACAAAATTATAATAAAACTGTATACTTCTTTGAAAGAGCAGCTTTATTTCAGAGTCTTCCAGATTTTCAAATATGAATCTCAGGAAGTCCCGATTTTTTTCAGAGGAAATGAAATCTGAAAAATCCATACTGCTCAGCTGAATGACCAGTGCCAGGGCAAAGCCTGAATCAATGTCAATAATCGGGCTTTCATTCAGAAGCTGCAGACTTTTTTTAGAACTGAGTCCCTTTGTGGCATTCAGCATTGCCTCCTGTGCATCCAGATTCATGCTGATCTGTCTTCCGAATCCGTAATAGATCAGGTCAGTGATAAACTGCTGATCCATATCGTTTTCATTTATGCTTTGCACAATTTTGGGAATGTCCTGAGACATCCAGAACACATAAAGAAGGCTTCTCCTTAAATCTGAATCCCCGTTCGAAAAGCGGATGAACTGGCTGATCCATTTTTCAGAATTTTCTATGATTGTTTCCTTGAGGTGATTCAACCTGAGGTGCTCTGACATTTTGACTTCGCTTCCTTGAGTTTTTTTCTGCTGCTGTTATATATACCGGTCTGAAAGACAGTAAGTGACAAAAATTCAGATGAACAGAATCATTCAGAAATTTGGATTTTTTGTCACTTCATTCAAGCCGGATCAGTTAACTCAGCATAAAGGAAAAATTGCATCAATGAATTCAGACAAAGACATAAGCAGAGTCGCTGAATCGGAATCATCATTCCTGGATAATCTGATTTCCAGTTATATGTCCGATTATGATTTAGAGAAGGAGAACAGTAAGAGATCTTGTCTTTGCAGAATGAAAGAACCTGAGAATCTCCCTTTTGGCATAGACAGATACTATTGCCTTTTCGAATGTGCACCGGCGGGATACATTGTTCTGGACAGAAAACTCAGGCTGATTGAATTCAACAGGACTGTATTGGACATTTTCGGATATTCAAGGTCCGAGATGCTTTTAAGACCAGTCTGGCATTTTATACCGGTGGATTTCAGAAGTTATTTTCTTCTGAAATGCAGTTCCGCTGCAATGGATTCAGCGCACCGGCATGCAGATGTTCAGATTCTCGGGAAAGACAAAGAAAGGTCCTGGATAAGAATTCATATTTTTTTCTCTGAGCCGGACAATCATTATTTTTTAAATATTTTTAAAACAGATGAGCTGAAGGGGAAAGAGGGAGAACTTCTGCAGAAAGTCTTTGAATGCAGTTTCTGTGAAAGAAGAACTCCTGCGGAAGAAACCTTGCATTTGGAAAATGAAAAAGGCGCAGTATGAAAGAATACCGTTATAAAGATCTGAAAATTATATCTGAAAGAAAAATAATTTCTGATGTCGGTGTCAGAATCCTGATTATGGAGGGAAGGATCAGCAATGAGAATTCTCATCTTGTTTCATCTGATATGGAAAGAGAGTGGTGTGACGGAGTTTTCAATGCAATAGCGGATATGAACGGTCTGGAATGCATCAACAGCGGAGGACTTGCTTCCATTCTTTTTATGATAGAAAAATGCAGTGAGAACGGAGGCAGTTTTCTGATTGCAGGGAGAAACCCGTATATTCAGAAGATTGTCGAGCTGACCGGAGTGAATGAACAGGTCAGATTTTTTTCGAGCTTCGCTGAGGCGGGAAATTTTTTCAGATCCGGGTCTGATATGGAGATCAGATCCGGTCTGAAACGTTCTACTTCTGTCTTTTCACTGTCTGCGATGCAGGCACTGCTGTTTTGAAATGGGACTTGATGTTTTTCAGGCTCACACTGTTCAGCTTGTAAGTGATTGTATCGGGATGAATAGTGAACTCCACATTTCCGAGCGAGGGACAGAAATACCCTGCAGAGTTCGGTCCGGTCTTGCTGAAGCTTCCGAATGTGTAGCCCATGGAACTTCCCTTGCGCATATAATCGCCTTTCTTTTTCATCGGGTCTGTCGCCTTGAATGTGACGCCGTTTCCGAAGTCGAATGTGGTTCCTTTCAGAATCTTGACCATTTCACCGAGTGACATTTCTTTTTTTGATTCAATCTTCTTTTTGGAAGTTCCTTTTGTCGAGGCCGGTTCCTCAGGGGCTGTGTCCTGTGCATATATGAATCCTGCAGAAAAAAGCAGGAGCAGAATGATCATAAATTTTTTTTTCATTGTGTTCTCCAATTTTATATCAGCGGCATCTCTACTCAGAATCGTTCTTTCGAAGTCTCGCCTTGAAAATATCGGAAATATCAGAAAGAATCATCGCCATAGGGTTCATGTTTTTTTCATTACCGGAAAATATATTGTACTTCACTTCTCCCATGCTGGATGCAAGGATATCCGCAATCTTAGGAAGCACATTCTGATTGAACTCCATCTCCATATTTACAGGAGTGGCTGTGTTCTCTGCTGAGAGTCTGTTTTTAAGATGCTCCAGTTCTTCCTTATGGTAGATCTTCCTGGTTTCAGTTTCTTTTTCCGCCCTCTCCAGATTCAGAAGCATTGTCTGTCTTTCTCTTTCCAGTTCTTTCTCGAGACGGAACTGGTTCAGATCTTCCTGCTGTTCAGCCTGGTATCTCTCGAGTTCAAACCTCTTCTTCTCAGTTGCCCTTGAAAGTTCAATTTCATTTTCACGGATTTCTGCATTGATCTTCTGTTTTTCCAGTTCGCTTTTTTTTCTGTGCTCTGAGAGAAGCTGTTCATTCTGGATATTCTTGATTTCGAGTTCCTTCTGCATCTGCAGTTCTGCGAAATGAGACTCTCTGAGTTTTTCCGTCTTGAACATCATCTGCATTGCACTGAAGATTTCCTCGTCCTGAATGAATATATCCTGTATATTGATTGTAATGATTTCTATTCCCCAGCCCCCCTGATCGCTGGCCACGATATAGGAGAGTTCCTTCTTCAGCGCTTCTGAGATTTCTTCTTTTCTTTTGCGGATGCAGTCTTCGAGATTCAGATTGGCCACAAGCCATTTGATCGTGGACTTGCAGATGTCTGCAAGCATTCCTGCAAGTTTCTGTTCCGCCCTGCTTCTGTCAGAGAAATTGATGAGTCTGTAAATCTGAAGCGGATCAGAGATTCTGTAGACAGCCATTCCCTTGAGACGGATGTCCACATTGTCCTTTGTCAGCTGATTGGTCTGAAAAATAATTTCCTTCAGACTTGTGGGAATGATGAATACTGTGTCTGACGGAAACTTGAAACAGGTGGTTCCCTGACCGCTGTTCTTTTCCTGGATCTTTCCGTTCCGGAAATGGAGGAGATATTCGCTCGGAAGAGCGGTCACATATCCCCAGGATTTCAAAGTCCTCGAATCATTGGGCGAATTGGAAGTGAGCTCATATTCTCTGTCGAATTTACTGTCATCTGTCATATTGTTCTCCCTGAGCAAATACATTATCAGGATGCGATTTCTCCGTCAACCAGTCTTATCTGTCTTTTTGCAGAATTTGCAAATTCATTGTCGTGAGTGACCAGAATAATCGTGGTCTTTTTCTCCTGATTCACTTTTTTGAAGATTTCCATTACGATTTTTCCGTTCAGAGAGTCCAGTGCTCCTGTCGGTTCATCTGCAAATATATAATCAGGGTCCATAATGAGTGACCGTGCAATTGCCACCCTCTGCTGCTGACCTCCGGAAAGCCTGCCCGGAATTTCATTCATCTTGTCCTTCAGATCGAATTTCTCAAAGAGTTCTTCAGCATACTTCCTTCTCTTCCAGTGTTCCCCTGCCTTTCTCGCAGGCATCAGCACATTTTCGAGTGCAGTGAATTCAGGAAGAAGGTAATGAAACTGGAATATGAATCCCATATGCCTGTTCCGAAATCGGTGAAGTTCTTTTTCCTTCATTGCAGAAATATTCAGACCGTTGATTTCAATGATCCCGGAAGAGGGGAAGTCGAGGGAACTCATCAGATACAGAAGAGTGCTTTTTCCTGAGCCGGACTTTCCTGTGAGAGAAACAAACTCCCCCTTCTGAATCTCGAAACTCAGACTGCGGATCACATCCACAGGAGGATTTCCGAAAGACTTCGTCACATTCTTCAGTACAAGACTCATCAGACTTCTCCCCGTATGATTTCAATGGGCTGCATCTTCCCTGCCTTCCTTGCAGGAAGAATGCTTGCAAATACAGTGGCAAGAAATGCCAGAACAAAGGACTGCATATATATTCTGTAATTAAAAGATATCAGCATATATCCTGTCTTTGTGGAGAAATAAGGATTGCTGAACTTTATGAGAGTCAGACGGTCGCAGATGATCCAGCCGAGCATCATTCCTGCAATTCCTCCGATGATTCCGAGCACGACTCCCTGGATGAGGAATATAATAAGAATGTCTCCTGCCTCATACCCGATGGAACGCAGAATTGCAATTTCCCTTTTCTTCTGATTGATGAGAATATTCAGAATATTGTATATCCCGAATCCGGAGACAACCAGAATGATGACTGTGATCGCATAACGGATTGTGTCCTGGAGTTTGAATATTGTGAGAAAACTGGCATTTGCCTGATCCCAGCTTTCCACCCTGTCAGGATTTGTGCTGAGATAGTATGCCGCCTTTTCCTGTGCAAGAGAGACATCCTTCAGACGGATGGAGATGGAGCTGATTTTTCCCGGAGTCCTGTTCAGGGTCTGCACATCGTTCAGTGAAGCATAACATACATTGTCGTCGATTGCCTTGTTTCCTGTGCGGAAGGAGCCGATCACCTTGAAAGGCATACTTTTTCCGGGGCCTGCGCTTAAGTAAACTGATTCATTGATCCGTATCCCTACCTGTTCTCTGAGACCCTCGCCCATGATGAGTTTGTTTCCGCTGTCTCCGAGATCAGTAAATTTTCCATACAGCATATTGTCCCGTATGTTTGTCACCCTGCTGTGCTTCAGAGGTTCCACACCGATGACGCTTCCTGCATCCGTCAGACTTCCCTTTGTGATGATGACCTTGGATGCAAGCTGTCTGGAGAATGCTTCCACATCCGGATCATTGGAAAGCAGATTGTACCAGTGAGATGCAGAGCGGATCTCGCTGTTGTCCTTTCTGCCTGCAGGTTCGGAGATCCAGGAAATGTTTTCCTTCTGATCAAACAGAAGCTTCTCCGTTCCTTCTCTGGTGATGATTTCCAGTCTGGGCGAAACCTTTACGTGGGCATCATTGTTCACCAGCTGTTCCAGAAGATATTCTCTGAATCCGAGCATCACTCCTGAAATGACGATATATCCCATGGAACCGAATACGATTCCGAGAAGAGTCAAAAATGTCTGCATCTTTCTTGCAGTCATCTGTCTGAATGCAATGAAGAACATCAGTTTTTCTCTGAAAGAAATTCTTCATCGCCGGAGAGGATGGGTTCAGTGATTTCAATCCATCCGTCCGTCTTGAGACCTGTCTTTACTTTGATCTCAGATGTCTTTCCGTCTTTTCTCACAGTGATCTTTCCGCCCCTGACCGATTTCTCAGGCACCTGGAACACATTGGATTTTGCTCCCGTTTCAATTGCAATGTCCGCAGTCATTCCCGGCAGAACCTCTGCAGGAAGTTCTTTGGAGGAAATCCGTATATAAAACTGATTGTCTCCGGGATATACTGATTTGACCTCTCCGGTGAAAGTCCTGTCTTTCAGAGCCTCCAGAGCGATTCTTGCCTTCTGACCCTTGCGCACCCTGATGACTGACTGTTCTTCCAGAGAAAGCGTGATGTATTTTTCAGACACGTCCATGACTGTGAGAATATTCATCTGAGGAAATGCAATTTCATTTTCCTTGTAAGTGATCACAGTCACGATCCCGGAAATCGGGGAGGGTATTGCAGGAATGGAATCAAAGCTCACCAGAGGCTGTCCTGATCTGATTTCCTGGCCTTCCTCCACGAATATTTTTCTGATCTGGCTCATCACTCCGATTTTCAGATGAAAAATCTTTGCAGCGCTCACGGTGCCTAGACCGTAAACAGCTTCAATGACATCGGACTTTCTAGGTTTGATGAAAACTTTCTCTGATCCGTTCCCTCTGAAAAGAAGAAAGGCTGCAAGAAGGAGAGCCGGAATCAGAAGCACGAGGAACTTTTTCTGTTTCATAAAGCCAGTTTATTTTACTGTACATAGAACGAAAGAATTTTGCGGAAGACTCCGCATTTTCAGATTTCCTTAAAAAATGACTTGTAAGCAGAACCTGTCCTCTTCATTCTTTTCAGGGCAGGGGCTATATATGGGATCTAAACAAAATCGGGTCGGATTTATTCTGAATCAGGCGGTCATTCTGTCCGTTTTTTTCTGCGGGGCCTGTTCCTCCAATGCGCCTGTTCCCCTGCCTCAGAAAAAATCAGTTTCCCCCAAGGAAATATTTCAGAAAAATTCCAGTTCTGTCCCGGTCATTCACAGTTATGTGGAAGACAGACATACAGGAAACGGGTCTTCTTTTGTTGCAAATTACAACAGCAGAAACTATCTGATTACAAACTATCATGTGATCACTGCAGGTTATTTTGCGGTCGTTCATAATGGAAAAATCATTAAAAACTATTCAGTTCTGAGAGCAAATGACATCGAGGACATTGCAGTTCTGACCTTTCCCGGAATAGAAAACATCTCCGGAATACTTATTTCGGAATATGAGCCGAGCGAGGGAGAGGGTGCATTTGCAATGGGATACCCTGTCATTACAACCTCTGAACAGGCAAGTCTTACAATTGCCGAGGGTCTAGTCAGCAACAGCAGACTGATTTTCAACAGGGGAGAAATCGGTACCAAAAGGTATATTCAGCTTTCTGTTCCTGTCAATCCTGGAAACAGCGGGGGACCTATATTTAATGATCAGGGCAGCCTGATCGGGATGACCACACTGAAGTGGATCAATCTTTCCTCAGTGAGTGCCGCAATACCGAATGCGGACATTATCAGGGAAATCAAGGCCGCAGTGCCCGATACGGAATCACTGAAGAAGGAAGAGGCAAAAACAGGGATCATGAAAAGAATCAGTCTCATCGCAGTCAGTCTGAATGAGCTGGATGTACTGGAATTCGGATACCATTATTCTCCTTCAGTGAAACTCGGAATTCACGGTGAGGTAAAGGAATCCGCAGAAAGAATCCGTGCTGCAGTCACTGCCGCCGGAGAAAAATATCCGAATGACAGGGAGCAGTACAACAGATTTCTGTCAGAGGCATTGAGTCCTTCCGACTATCTTTTTTTCCTGATGACAATGAGATATTTTCAGGAACACAGGGAAGCAAATCTGGACTCAGTTCTGGGATCTCCCTTTCTTGCATCCCAGCTCTATCTTGCAGGAAGATTTTATTTTCTGTTCACAAAGATGGCGGATGCTCCTGCAGGAGACATTGTATTGAAAAAATATACCGTGACCAAGGTTAAATTCAACAAGGGAAGAACCAAGGCCCTTGTGGAAATGGATGTGGAAACAGCAAGCAAGACATTTCCTGCAAAACTCGAGTTTATACGGGAATGGGGAAACTGGTTTCTTCTGCCTACATACAGTCTCTGAGATCTGCCTATGAAGAAGGAAACTGCTAAAAAATATTCTGACGATGTACTGAAGTTCATTTCCAGGCTCGAGTCTCCCTGGGATCAGCTTTTTTTGGAAATGAGAAATCTGATTGTGGAGACTCTTCCCGAATTTGAAGAAAGCCTGAAGTACGGGACACCTTTCTACACTCATAAAGGACTTCTCTGTTATCTGTCTCTGAAGGGAAAAAAAGAGAAATATCTGGATTTTGGACTCTGTCAGGGGTTTAAGATTCAGGGTTTTGAAGACGTTCTCCTGTTTCAGGGAAGAAATACTGTAAAATCGGTCAGAATTGATTCCAAAAAGGACATTCAGAAGGAACTGTTTCAGAAAATCCTTCAAGAAGCCTGGATGGTGAATGAGTTCAAGGAATGATCTGCGGGACTGTGTAAAAGCAGGTTACCGAGTGATTTTCACCGCCCACCTTGATACGAAAAACCCTGAAAGTATTGGGTTTTTCATACCTCGACAGGCTCGGCACATCGCTCGGTGACCGGCGGTGAAAATTGTATCGAGGTATGC
>DAORDI010000015.1:0-38082 GCA_035345895.1 Leptospiraceae bacterium | reverse complement strand
TTCCTGAATGTTCCTGAACATCTGTACTATTACAGTCTGGAAGGACTCAGAAAGCTTTCTGAGAATGCCGGATTCAAGTATGTCTCTCATATTTCCTACGGAAGCGGGATGACTGCAAAAAAGAATTCAGGTGCAGTGTACAATATAATGAAAAAAATACTTGACAAGGCTGTCAAGATTTTTGACGAAGGAGATATGATGGCTCTGCAATTTGAAAAACCGCCGGAGGCTTCCTGATGCTGAAAAGTTTTTTCCTTCTTTTGGTTTCAATGTATTCTCTTTATGCGGAATGCATTTCAGGAGACTGTGAAAATGCAAAGGGTGTCTATGTGTTTGAGAATGGGACAAAGTACGAGGGTGATTTTAAAAATTCCGCTCCCAGCGGTCTCGGTGTAATGTTCTTCAAAAAAAACAAGATCTACCTCGGACAGTTTGAAAACGGCATTCCTGAAGGCAAGGGTTCCATGTTTCAGTCAGGCGGAAAAAAATCCTACTATGGGGAATTCCACAAGGGCCGAAAGGAAGGACTGGGAGTCATGGACTATGGGAACAGTATGTACTATGAAGGTTACTGGCTGAACGGAAAAAGGGACGGAAAAGGAACACTTGTATCAAAAGACAGATCCTATCTGTATACAGGAGACTGGGTCAAAGGAAAGCAGACTGGAAACGGCAAGCTGAATTTCAGCAAAGACGGAGTAGATGCAGTCTATCAGGGCGGATTCCAGAAAGGGGTGTTCAACGGTTACGGCACTCTTGCATTCAAGGATGGAAACAAGTATACAGGGGAGTTTCAGGAAGGACGGTTTCACGGGAAAGGAACTCTGACAAATGCGAAAGGTGCATATTTTGTAGGCGAATTCAGGCAGGGACTTCGGCACGGAGAAGGAAGCATTTACGATGCGAAGGGGCGTCTGCTGGATACCGGACGCTGGGAAAATGATAAAAAATTAAAAAATATCTCTTCCGGAACAGAGGTTCCTCCTCAGAAGTAAGTGTTTATTCGTCTTCTTCGGAGGTGAATACTTCAATTTTTTTAGGAGAGTCTGTGATTTCCCGCATCACAGAAGGAGATATATAGATGGAGGAAATCATCAGTTTCGGCTCGATTCCTGTTTTTTGGAAATAGTCTTCTGCTGATCTGTTCAGATTTCGTACATCCTTTTTTACCGCAGCCGAAGTAATTTCAAGCAATATATGTTCTCCGTTTTTAATTACAATGTCAATTTCCCTTTCGCCGTACATACCTTTGGATACAGTGTATCCTGCACGGGAAAGAAGAGTGTGAACTGTTCTGCGGAATGTGTTTTCATTCATTATACCCCACCTGCTTCCCAGTGCAGAAATCTGTTCATTTACCTTCTGAAATCCTTCTTTCATATGCATTGCCAGATCATCTATTCTTTTGGTGAGAATGTCTATGCTGCTTTCAGTCCGTTTCTGAGCCTGTGCCAGATCATCCGTTCTGCCGGTAAGATTCTGCACAGAGAGTTCAGTTCGCCTCTGAGCTTCAGCCAGTTCCTCCACTCTGAGTTCAGTTCGCCTCTGAGCTTCAGCCAGTTCCTCCACTCTGAGTTCAGTTCGCCTCTGAGCTTCAGCCAGTTCCTCCACTCTGAGTTCAGTTCGCCTCTGAGCTTCAGCCAGTTCCTCCACTCTGAGTTCAGTTCGTCTCTGAGCTTCGGCCAGATTATCCACTCTGTCTGTAAGGTTCTGCAGACTTTGTTCAGTGCGTTTTTCCGCTTCAGTCAAATCCCTGACTATCGCTTTCAGTTCCTGAAATTCGGAAGGATTTGCTGTCTCGAAAATAACGTTTGCAAGAACGCTTGACTGTTCCTGTGTGAAAACGGAACTCAATTTTTTCTCCAGTTCAACGGCTGTCGTCATAAATAAATTTTCGCCGAAACAGAATCAGAAGTCAACAGAAAAAATTTCTCTCGGGTGCACTTTATAATGGAATCAATTCTCATAAGTGTATTTTTGGATTTTTTTCAGATGGAAAATGTCCAGCATTGCGGTGATTCCCAGAAAACATCTGAAAGATTCTCATCCGAAACAGCTGCCGAATATAAAATAATCATTAATAAAGATAAAGTATGCCGCCTTTTTTCAGCCGAATTCCAGTCTGCGCCGCCTTTCTTTTCTTTCCGAAAAGTTCCATTTCCTCCGGCATCTTTGCATAGAGTGAAATGAATTCCAAAACTGAAAAATCTGCAAGAGATCGATTGTCCGGATCATCCGAAAAAATTTTCCCCCAGGCATCTTTCCATCTTCTGATCCTAAAATGAATCGGGTCGAATCCGTACCATTCTTTTTCCAGAGGAACAAAACGGAGATTTTTCTGCGCGCATATATTTTTTAATGATTCTGAAATATATTTCATTGAATTCATTGCATCAGCGAGGGTTATTTCGGCTTGGGGAAAGAAGATATTTTTAAACAGTCTGAATTTCATTTCATTCAGTGAATCCAGATTGTGAACCGGCAGTCCTGTCACTGTAATGTCGGAAGTGAGTTTTCTCAGTCTTTCCACCGCACTGACTGCTCCGTTCAGAATTTCATCTTCAGAGTAACCGTACATAATGTCGTTTCCGATATCCGTGACAATGGATTTAATATGCCCTTTTTTTCCGGAAAGCTTTTCCCAAAGGCCTGAATCAAGTATTCCTGGAAGAGTTCTGAAAAAGAAACTGCTCCTCCCCAGATAAGATCTCCCGTGTCCTGAAACAGAATAGATTTCCGTATTTTTTCCGAACCTGTTTCTGGAAAGGGCTGCGACTGCAGGCACTCCTCTTACCAGATTGCTCGCACCAATGCAGACTACAGATGCATTTTCAGGAAGAATAGGTTCTGGATTTTGCATGAAATGCATTCCTCCTAAGTTTCCATTCAGATGCCTTGAAGCCTGACTCGATAAGCCAGGTAAAGACCGGATATTCTATGATCGGTCTTATTTCCAGAATATCTTCTTTTTCAAACGGATACGTTTCCGTCTCTCCCTGCAGAACGGCGTGAAAGTATCTTTCCTTATTTTTTGAAGGAAGAAATACCTTTACATTCAGAGATTCATTTTCTACGGATACAGGACTTCCTCCCTTTTTGGATGCTGAAAGGACTGTTTCTTCAAAAGAAGAAAATTTTATGATAAAGTTTTCAGGCTCAGAACTTAAGTTCCCTGAATAATAAGGTGTCTTGAAAAAAAACCTTTCTGAAAATGCAAGAAACCTGTTCGAATTGAATGCAGTCGGCAGAAAAAAAACCTTTTCCTGTGAAGCTGTGAGGGCAGTCACTGAAACAGTGAGTTCCTGAAATTTGATCTTTTTCCATTCAAGTGAAACTGCGCTGATTGTGATGTCGGCTGATCCGTTTTCAGAATAAGGAACAAGGCGGTATTCTGAAAGTTTTTTCTGAAAAAAAGACAGGTCTGCTTTTCCCCTCAGAATGATCTCTTTGACTCCGTTTATTTCAGCGGCATAGGAAATATTTTTCATTATTTTCTCCTAGAATTTATACTCTGCACTGATGAATGCTTCCTTTGCAAATTTTCCATGATTGAAATCATTGATGGCATAGTATGCTCTCGAGGCCCTGAAAATCCCTGAACGGAAAATCAGCTGAAGCTCGCTGAATACGCTCCATTTCAGATTCAGATTGACCTCATCCCCAAGATATGTGCCGGATTTGTTTCCATAAAGGGAATTGTACTCCCTGTTGACTGAGAGGCGGGGGGCCTTTGATGCATACAGCTGATAGTATCCTGCAGTCAGCTGCAGAGGACCGTAAATGATGACATTTGCATATGCTCCGTATTCCGCAAGCCCGCTCATATTTCTTGCATTAAAAAGTGCATAACCTCCGATGAAGTCTATTGCCAGATTGGATATGGCATATCCGGGAGCCAGAGTTCTGTATCCGCTCCCCTTAAATGAACCATGGATCCCGTCGGAATCATAGCCTGGTCTTCCTGAGGTTCCTATTCCCATAATATTGAAATTTACATTTGAATTCAGAAAATAAGAAGCCTGAAAATCCCAGAGATATCCGGAAATGTTTTTTCTTGTCAGCAGAAAGGCCGCATTCTGATTGTCTGCAGTGTTCACTGAATTCCCTGTCCATACTTTCCCGTGATTGTATATTCCATGCACTATAATATTAAATTTTTTATATGTAAATTCATTAAAAAGTCCGTGCCAGTAAAGATTGCCGGTCTCGGAATTCACATCGGAAGGATCAGAGTCATAGGAATAGTAAGTATACAGTTCATTTTTCAGAGTGCTTATCTTGGAAGATTTGACTTTCCAGAAAAATACATTCACGCTCTGTTTGTTTCTGTCCGAAAAACCGTTCGAATCCAGGTCAGAAAAGACTCTTTCTCTGGCTCTGATCCAGCCTGCCTCAATTCCAATCTTGTCCGATTTGAAGTCCTTCGTCATTTGGGCTCCGGCTCCGGTAGAAAGAAATACGCGCCCCTGAATTGAACTGAAAAGCTGTATGCCCACCCTCATACTCAGTTCCTGATCAGGAAGTTTGAAGTTCATATAGAGCTGGTTCGTCTGTATGTTTGTCCCTGCAGTCTGTCCTGTTTCACCCCCGCTTCCGGGACCAGTAATATAAGGGTCACGGCTGTTTGTCTTTGGGTCGAGTCCTCTTCCTCCGAAAGGAATGTCTCCGATGATCAGACCGATCATTCCGTCGAGATACTTTGAAGTGGCAAATTCCAGGTTGAGGAGTGCCCTTGAGTCAAAATAGTTGATTGCATCCTTGTTTTTCGGAACAGGTTTTCTGAATCTGTCTTCCGCGCTGTAGGAAGCCGCCAGATTGTCCAGTTTTGTCTGATACAGGTAACTGTAATGACTGGGTATGTCATACACAGGATAATTCAGCGTCTGTCTTGAGGTCTGAATGTCTCTTTCCAGATAAAAAGAACGGAATCTCATTGTGCCTGAAATATTGAATTTGGTTCTTTCGTCCACCTCCTGTGCAGAAATGCCGGAAGCGGTAAATAATATAATTGTAAATAATACTATTATCAGAGATCTGCTTTCTGTGCCTTTTTTAAGAACGGACAGATTCATATCCGGTCAGTATCCAGTTTTATAATTATACGGTATGTCCGTATTTCCGTTGAGGAAAAAGCAAGGCATATTTTTGAATTCGGGAAGATCTGCGGAAAGGATATTTTATATTTCATTCTTTGCCGCAATATATTGTATGTTTCGGAATAAAAAATCATTCAGATTTCTGCATTATTTCCAGAACCTGGATTCTCCGATTTTCAAATCAGCCAGTCTTGTAAGACTGATCCCGTTTTTTTCAAAGAGTTCCTTTGTCAGTCTGAGAGGTTCATCCAGGGGTTCATCGGTCAGCACAAACGTCTGATAATGCATAGGAAGCATATTGTCCGCCTTCAGGTCAAGAAATGTCTTTACAGACTCTTCAGGATTCATATGTACCGGTTTCATAAACCATCTCGGTTCATATGCGCCTATGGGAAGAATGGCCAGATCAATCTTTGGAAATTTATTTCCTATCTCGGCAAATCCGCTGAAATAGGCGGTGTCCCCTGCAAAGTATGCCTTTTTTGTCTTCCCTTCAATGACATAACTTCCCCAGAGAGTTTCTCCGTGATCCAGAACTCCTCTCCCGCTGAAATGCTGAGTAGGCGTAAATGTAATTTTGATTCCTGCAGATTCATCCGACTGCCACCAGTCCAGCTCCACCGGATTTTTCAGTCCTTCCGACTTCAGAAACTCCCTGTTTCTCAGTCCCGCGTAAATGACCGGCGAAAACTTTTTGTCAAGAACTTTTAGAGTAGGGATGTCCATATGGTCATAATGGTTGTGACTGATGACTACTGCATCTATTTTGGGAAGCCTGTCAATGTCTATCCCCGGTGCAGTATATCTTTTAGGTCCGGCAAAGCCGACCGGAGAGCATCTTTCCGACCAGATCGGATCAGTCAAAATGTTTTTTCCGTCAATCTGTATGAGCACCGTTGCATGTCCTACCCAGGTTGCTGAAAACTGTTCCCTGTTTTTCTTAAGTTCGTATCCGTCATTGGAATACACTGTAAATGAATAGTCTTTAGGATTTCTGCTTGGAAGTTTTTTGAATATGTTCTCTGTCTGCCATCTGATTACATCAAGCAGATTTCTCATCTGAGCATCCGGTGAAAGATTTCTGAATCCTTTGTCCGCATGATGGGGAGGTTTTGATGCATTCATGGAAGTTTCTCCGTTCAAAAGAAGGATTGTGGAAATAAATAATGCCGAAAAAAGCAGAGTCTTTTTCATAACTCCCTTTTATTAAATATCTATTATCTGAGCAAGAATATAACTGATATTGTCCCTGCCTCCCTTTTCAATGGATTCCTTCAGAAGTTTTTCGGAAATTTCTTCCGGTTTCAGAGCAGGATCAAAACACTGAATGAGTTCATCCGTGTTCAGGCTTTCCCAGAGTCCGTCAGTGCAGAGCAGGAACATAGAGCCGATTTTGAGATCGATTGTGCGAATTGTTATTTTCGGTTCTTCATCACTCAGATCTCCGATGATGGCAGAGGTAAGAATATTTTTATTAGGATGGTTTCTCATTCCCTCTTCATCAATGAGCCCTGAATCATACAGACCCTGAACAAGAGAGTGATCATTTGTCAGCTTTTCCAGAAAGTTTGATCCGGCTCTGTAAACCCTGCTGTCACCGCAGTTGAAAAGGAGCGCCTTTTTTTTATGAAAGGACAGGCCTGTCAGAGTTGTTCCCAGACCGTATGCATTTTCAGATATAGCCACTCTGTTCAGTTTTTTTCTGGATTCCAATATAACTTTTTTTACTGTCTTGTGAGTGAGCATTTCCGGAAGACTGTTCTGGACAGTTTCGAGAACAGTCGCACTTGCCATTTCTCCCTTCACATGTCCGCCCATCCCGTCAGCGACACAGAGCACGATCGAACTGTTTTCAATGATTCTGGATTCCGGCTTGCGCATATTTCTATTAATGATAAGCGAATCATGCAGAAGAATTGCGTCTTCATTTGATGTACGTACATTTCCGAAATTTGTCAGATAGAATAGTTTAATGATCATCTTACAACCTGAATTTCTGTTTCGAGCCGATTTTAGGGTAGAAAAGGAATTCTGAATGTTTGGTAAGCAGGTTATTTTTTCAGGACTTCAGAGTCAATGGTAAATTTATTTTAGTTTTTCCTTAATGATCGTCTCCAGGCCCGGCTTAAGAATGAGAAATACAAAATGATGCTTATTGTCAAAAAAATCAGAGTCGGCAACAATCTTTCCGTATTCTTCCACCAGGATTTTGATATCCGTTTTTGAATCATTGGAAAGACCGGGAATTGCCTCAGCAATGAGCATTTTGGCCGATTTCCTTTTGGCAACATCCACTGCTTCCCTGATTGCAAGCTCCGGATCTGATTTTAATGAAGTGACCTTTACCTGATAAGCATAGCTGCTTCTGAATCCTTCGGAAATAGAATTCCATTCGGAAAGGTTCTTGATTCTTTTCAGATTCTCTCCGATATGAATGGTCGGGATCTCAATCATTTGAGGAAGTTCTTTTTTCTGAGCTTCTGAAAGCTCCCTTCCCGATGAGGGTGAAGACTCTGTTCCGTCTTCACGGGCAGGCCTGTAGCTTGTATCCTTGGACTTGCAGGAAACAGAAAGAAGTAAAAATACCATCAATAGAAACTTCATAATTGTATTTATGCAATTAAAAAACGAAACTGCAACAAGTTTTTAGAAAAAAATGCTGTTTTAATTTGTCTAAGAGTGTATGGACTGTGTATGAAACTTTTCCTTTTTATGATTCTGTTATCCGCTGTCGGCTGCAATCCCCAGCTGAAAAGAACCGTACTGGATAAGGCTCCCATTTCCGGAATCCTGGCAATACTATCTTCGGGAACATATTCACTGAATGTATCTGTTTCCGGTCTTGTTTCTCCTGTAGAAATAAAAAACCACAGATCCGAAATTTTACAGATTTCACAGAACGGTAAATTTCAATTTCCTTCAAAACTCAGTTCCGGAGAAAATTACACAGTATCTATTTCAGGAACCATGAGCGGACAGATCTGCAGCTTTGATCAGTCTTCCGGAACAGCAGGCTCTGGGGATGCTGCAGTGGCAATGACCTGCACTGCTTCAGAAATTCTTCCTTTTTTTGCAAATGCTCCGGCCTGGAATGACTATGTAAAAAATGACGGAACCTCAGTTCAGTCTGACGGAAAAAGTTATCCGAATTTCTTCCTGGCATCAGGAACCGCCTGTGCCGGAACAGAACAGACTTACAAGGGATGTTTTCATGGAGGATTTTACAGAAAGATTGTCCTTTCGAGTTTGACTGACTGTACGGGAATAAGGACAGAGGACAATCTGGGAATTTTCGGATGGGGGTGCGGGAACGTCAACGGTAAAACCGTTGCAGTCAATTATGCATTTTCTTCAGGGAAAAATCTTGCTGATCTTGTGCAGTTTGATTCGGGTTCGTCCTATTTTAAGGAAAACTATGTCCGGGTGTACAAGGACAACGTACTGTACTATCAGACCACTCCGTCAAAAACCTGGTGGACAAATCAGTTTGAGATAATCAACAATACCGGGGAGCCGGCTGTCTGGACCTCAGGGAAAATTTATACAGTCGGGAACGGTACTGCTCCGGGATCAGGGTTCAGCAGATCACCTATCCTCGCATCTGCTTCCATTTCCAAATTTGCAATTCTTGCCGTTCCCGGTGTGCTGATTTCAGTGACCGGCGGAGGAGTTCCGTTTATCGAATTCAATGGAAACAATTTTGTCTGGCTGGAGGGAAATTTCAATGCTGGAGGGATTGCCAATACTTCAGTAATTAAAACGACCAACGTTCGGTACTCAGTGTTCAGAAATATACGGGCCGCACACGGAGGAACATCAGGATACGGATTAGATATAAATTCATCAGATAATAATGAATTTATCAATATTATTGCCGCTTCGTCCGGAGGGGGAGGAACCGGAGGAGGGATCAAAATCAGCACATCGAGCAAAAATCTGTTCTACTTCATCAATGCAGGCAACAATGACAATAACGGGATTCAGTGTACCGGTTCCAATTCAAATATGTATCTTTTTGTAATACATACGAACAACAGATCTTCATTTTCTTTCGGATGCAGCAACCAGTTTGCAGCAAATGCAGTTTCAGCGAATTCATCGAATTTCAACAGTTCATTTGCCTTGCCTTCCGGTGCAGTAAACAATTTCTTTTTAAATCTCGGTGCATTCAATCCTGAAGGTTCCGGATTTGATTTTACTTCCGGTTCTCCCAGTTATAATGAGTTTCTGAATTTTGGCACACTTGCACAGGGCAATGTAAATGCAATAGGAGGAATGACTGGATCATCGGCTGTTTTCAGGGGAAATATCGTTATTGCATCCGGAAAAAACTGTGCAGGAGACGGGGTCGACGGTTCCTGCAATCCGCTGAGCGGAGATGCTGTCAGATTTTCTCCCGCTTCTGTAGGAACTCCTTTCCTGGGTGCGCTGAAGGACTGGTCGATACTCGACACATCCAACAGTTCTGATGCTCTGACTGCAGTTGCGTTTGGGACAGGGATGGATGCGTACAGATTTGATACATTTTATCGCAACTGGGGTGCTTATTCTGCTACAAATTTTGCTGCTTCACCTGGAGTCAGTCACGAAGGGAACTGCCTGGCTGGAAACTGCACCTTGTATTCGTTTGATATGTGGGCATCACAGTCAGTGTTCAGAGGAATCAATGCCTGTCCTGAGTCTCTTCCTCTGCCTTCACTCGAACATAAATGGGAATCTGCAGGAGCAGCAAATGATTCCGACTGCCAGTTGAAATTTCCCGGTTCTTATTTTGTTGCCGCAGGGGACTGCAGAAGTCTGGCACTTCGAAATGCGGTGGAGCTGATTGGTGATTCTGTGGGAAATGAGAATGGAATCTGTGAAAAGTATGAAAATTGCATCTATTCACCAAATTTAGGTGCATATCAGGGGCATGGATCTGTCGTTTCTGCCACATCCTGCAGTCCTGTAATCTCATCTGCCGGAATTAACCTTTACCAATTTCAGATAAACGGGTATTGAGAATAGTAACGTAAAAAATCGGGAAAAAACTACAATTCGCTTAATAAAATATGTGACAAATTTTAGGGTTTCAAGAAAATCTTCCATAACAAGAAGCGGCGGTTACAGAGTGGGAAGGGACTTATTGGACATAATTCGTACTACCTGCTTAAAGTAAATTTTTTCACGAAAAAAAAGTAAAAAAAAATTGTACCGTAATGACGATTTTATTATTATGTCGCTGATACTATCTGAGGTGAAACATGCCTGAAGCATTGACAAAACTACTGAACCAGACAAAGGAACTTCTGGGTAAAATTGATACCAAACAGAAGATCATACTTGGATCTGTTTTAGGGGTGGTCATTATTGCAGTCATTTTACTTTCCACAATTTCGCTTCAGAAAAACTCTGTAGTCCTGTTCAAGGATTTGAATTCCAAGGATTTCGGCGAAGTCACCAAAAAACTCGATTCCATGGGATATGCCTACAGTACTTCCGATGCAACGACGGTGGCTGTGGATCCCGACAAAAGACAGGAAATCATCACAAAACTAGCACAGGAAAATCTGATTCCTGTCGGTGTTCAAGGCTGGGAACTTTTTGATGTGGAGAAATTCACTGAAACTCAGTTTGACAAGGACGTAAAAAAATACCGTGCACTCAAAGGCGCAATTGAAAAATCACTGATGACTTTGAGAACAATCGAAAAGGCGGATGTGAACCTGGCGTTTCCTGATGCTGAACTTTTTTCCGGAGATGAGTCAAAGGCTCCTCCAGTGAAAGCTTCAGTCATTCTGCATTTGGTGCCCGGTCTGGACAAACTTCCTAAAAAGGAAGTGAAAGGGATTGTCAATCTGGTTTCCAGGGCAGTTCCAAAACTGAAACCGGAAAATGTGAGTGTCGCTGATGCAGACGGTAAAATCATCTCTGATTTTGATGATTTTCTGGAAAAAAACGAGATCGGACTTCGAATTGTTCAGGAACAGCTTCGGATTGCGGAAGAGCAGAGGGTCAAAAGACTTGCAGATATCAGGAAAACACTCCAATGGTCTCTTGGCGGAGAAGACCGAGTGGATGTCACCAGATTTGAATATGATCTGAACTGGGATGAGGTTTCCTACAAGGAAAATAATGTTACCCCAGTCGTAAAAACTCCGGATGATCCATCTACTCCTTACAATGAGCTGGAAATCATCGAGGGAGGAGTACTTAAAGTTTCCAATAAGGAGACTCTGGAGAAATTTACCGGAAGAGGGTTTACTCCTGACGGCCCCGCAGGCACAGAGCCTAATCTGCCTCCAGGTTATAAAGATACTGATTATCAGAAGGCAGAATATCAGAAATCTGAAAATGTAAACAACAATGAATTCAACAGAAAGGTCAGCGAAGTAAAGAAGCAGCCTTGGAAAGTGGAGAAAATCACCCTTTCCGTAATCGTGGACGGGATCTGGACAAAGAAAGAAGCTCCTGAAGGAACTCATTATCTGAGGGAATACAAGGCAGTTACGAAAGAAGAACTTTCACAGATCAAGAAAAACCTGGAAGCTGCAATCGGCCTCGATCCTACTCGAGGAGATAAAATCAGTGTAGTCTCTCTTCAAAGAGACAGAAACGCTCAGTTTGCGGCTGAGGATGCTGATCTTGCCAGAAGAAAGGCAATGCAGAATGCAATCATCACATCCCTTGGGATTCTTACATTCCTGATTTTGGTGATCCTGATTTACAGGGCAGTCAAGAAAGAAATTGCACGCAGAAGAAGACTGCGTGAAGAAGAAATTGCTGCTCAGCAGCAGATGATGAGAGAAGCTGCTCTTCGTGCGGTGGAAGGCGGAGAAGTCGAGGCGGAAATTTCCTTGGACGAAAAGAGAAGAAGAGAACTTCTCGAAAATGCAATCAAAATGGCCAAGGAAAAACCGGAAGAAGTTGCACAGCTTCTTCGAACCTGGCTTTCCGAGGAGGAAAACTCCTAATCTTCTATGTCTAAAATCCAGTCAAAAAACAAGGCAGCTATCTTATACAATCTCATAGGAGATTATTTGCCTAAAGAAGTTTTGGATAAGCTGGATTCTAAAGAACTGCAGAAACTTATGGAAGGTCTTGAGGATGTAAAAAATCCGTCACTGAATGAAGAAAGGCAGGTTCTTTCCACTTTAGACGGACTCTCTTCAGCTAAAAAGAACAGGTCTGGCTATTCCGATAAAAAAGGTACCGAAAAAAAATACTCTACCAGGCTGGACTATTCATCTCCTTTGGACAGTCTCAAGAAGAAAAAAAGAGATGAGCTCGAACTGATTATTCGGGATGAGCCGGAGAGAATGATTGCGATGGTGATGTGTTTTGCTGATCCGGATGAAGCATCTCATCTCATAGAAGATTTTCCTGAATCAATGAGAGACAAGATCATTGAGGAAATCAGAAAGGTGGATTTTTATTCTGAATCACTCCGTGCTGAACTGGAGAGTTTTCTTTTCTTTAAATACGATCTGATTGAATCCAGGATGATTGTATCCAAGGTGACAAACAGAAGCGGTAAAAAGGTAGCAGAGATTCTTTCCCGAATCAGTCCGAACCTTTCGAGCAGAATGTTTTCCAATATCAAGGAAAAAGATCCTGGATTTGCAAAATCAATCGATGAATATTTTTATACTTTTCAGGATCTGTTATATATCGGCAGGACGTCTCTTACAAATTTTCTGGCAGGATTCCATCCGATAGTTCTAGCCTGTGCAATGAAAGGGATTGATGCCTCTTTATGTGAGAAAATATTTGAAAGGTGTGAACCTTGGCTCGTCAAGCAGATCAAGCTTGAGCTCGATTCAATGGGACCAACTTCTCTTGCAGAAATTGAAGAGTCTCAAAAAGCGATTATAGAAAATTTGAACCGTGATATTGAAACTGGAAAAGTTAAACTATGGAAGGTAAAGTAAATGGCTAAGCTTGTATTTAAACCAATGCAGATTGCGGAAGTACATGATCAGATTGAAATCTCCATGTCGGAGAAATACAAGAAATATCATAAGGCTGAAACTGAAGAAGAATATGAGGCTGATGCTGAAGGCAAGGTAATTGAGCAGTATTCCGGCCCTTCCATAGAAGAAATAGAAGAGGAAATTGCCAGATACAGGGCTGAGGCAGAAGAGCAAGTCAGGATTATGCTTGCGGATGCACAGTCCAAGGCAGAAAAAATCATTGAGGATGGAAAGACTAGAGCTTTTCAGCTGATTCAGGACTCCAAAGAAAAAGTAAAAATTGAAGAGGATGCGGCTAAAGCAAAGGCAGACCAGATTAAGGACCGTGCAAAGCAGGAAGTGGAAAGAACAATGAAGGAAGCCGAAATGAAGGTTGCCGAAATTGAACATGATGCTTACCAGAGGGGTTATGATGCAGGCCGGGAAGTCGGGTTTAAAAAAGGTCAGGCAGAAGTCCGCCGTCTGATTGACAGGCTGGGAACAATTGTAGGAAAAGCGATTGATATCCGAGAAGACATTATCCAGGCATCAGAAAAACAGATGGTGGAGATGATTCTCATTATTGCCAGAAAAGTCATCAAAGATGAAATTATAGAAAGAAAAGAAATCGTGCTGAATAATATCAGAGAAGCTCTGAAGAGAATCAAAGACCGGGACAGAGTGGATATCCGTGTCAATTTCTCTGATTTGGAAATTACAACTGCTCACAAGGACGAACTCATCAAGCTTATGGAATCTCTCCGCAAGGTCAATATTTATGAAGATTCCAGAATTGACAGAGGGGGCGTTATCATTGAGACAGATGTCGGTGCAATCGATGCAAGAATTTCCACTCAGCTCAAGGAAATCGAAGAAGCAATCAGAAATGCTGAGCCGATTTAATGCGGCTTAAGCCAGATGATTCACCATGATTGAAAAAAAATTCACAGAAAAGGTAGATATATTTTCCAAGTATCTGTCTATTCTGAACAAGACTGAACCGATCCGAAAAAGCGGGAAAGTCATACGTGTTGTAGGAAATGTGATTTATTCACAAGGGCCTCCTGATTCCAAAATCGGCGAAATTATGGAAGTCGAAAGACACGACAAAAAAGGATATCTTCAGTGTGAAGTGATCGGATTTGACGGTCACAAGTATGCATTAATGCCGCTTGGAGAAATTGGAGGCATTTTCCCTAAAGCCTTCGTTTTTTCTTCAGGCAAAAGACTTACAATTCCTACCGGGCCGAGTCTTTTGGGCAGAATTATCAATGGAGCAGGAAAACCGATTGATAATAAGGGAATTCTGATGGCAAAAGAAGAGAGAGGTCCTGACAATGAACCGATCAATCCTCTTCAAAGACCGATTATCAGTGATGTACTAGTCACAGGGGTCAGGGCAATTGACGGACTTCTGACTGTAGGTAGAGGTCAGAGGGTCGGTATTTTTTCCGGTTCAGGAGTGGGAAAATCCTCACTTCTAGGGATGATTGCCAGATACACAAATGCGGACATTAACGTGATTTCTCTCGTTGGGGAAAGGGGCAGAGAGGTAAATGAATTTCTGGAAAGGGATCTCGGAGAGGAAGCTCTTGAAAAGACAGTCGTGTTTGTTGCCACTTCCGATGCTCCAAAAATGCAGCAGGTCAACTGCGCAATGCTTGCCACAAGTGCTGCTGAATACTTCAGGGATCAGGGTCTGCATGTCAATCTTCTGATGGACTCTCTGACCAGATTTGCACAGGCCAGCAGGGAGATTTCCATATCTTACGGAGAGCCGCCGATCACAAGGGGTTATTCCGCTACCGTGTTCAGTAAACTTTCCAGACTGGTGGAAAGGTCAGGAACAAGTCCGGGCGGGGGAACAATTACTGGTTTTTACACCATCCTGACCGAACCGGATGAGATGGATGATCCGATTGCCGATGCTGTCCGAGGTTATCTGGACGGTCATATTCTTCTGACCAGAAAACTGGCGGAAAGAAATTTTTATCCTGCGATAGATGTGCCTGCTTCACTTTCCAGAGTAATGCAGACTGTTGTGGGAGAAGATCATTTTATGTATGCAGGATTTGTCCGTGAACTGATCAGTACATACAATACCTCAGAAGAGCTTATTCTGTTAAATGCCTATGTGAAGGGTGCAAATCCGAAAGTCGATATGGCCATTGACAAGAAGGAAGCAATAGATCAGTTTCTTATCCAGAAAATTGAGACCAGAGCGAGTTATCTGGAATCACTTCGAAAATTGAAGGAGCTGTTTCAGACTCCTGAGGAAGACTATTGATGAAAAAGTTTAAATTTTCTCTGGAAACAGTAATGAAGCTCAGAAAGCTGAAAGTAGATGAAGAGATCAGGAATCTTTCAGTAGTTGTAGGAAATATCAACAGACTGAACAATGAAATCAGGGAAAACACTAAAGAGATTTCCGATTCAGTCAGCACATTTCCGGATTTAGTAAAATCAGATATGAAATATCTGAAAATGTTTGACGGTTATATTAAAGGGCTTACTTTGAAAAATGAGCAGCTTCAGAGATCTGTCTCCGAACAGGATCATTTTCTGGAAGAAGCCAGACAGAAAGTTATTTTAGCACGGAAAGATGCAGAAATTATCGAAATTATAAAGAGAAAGAGACATGAAGAGTTCAGACAGAAGATGTTTCGTGCAATTCGGCATGAAGAAGATGAACGTAACAGACTTGATCAGATGGAAGACAGGAGGAATTTGAAATATGCTGACAAAGATAAGGATGATTCTAAACCGTCTGTTCAGAAACAGAAAAAGCAGAAAGTTTCAGAAAAACCAAAATCAGACTATGAAAAACTTTTGGAATATTATGAAGCCAGCACAAAACCCCAAAGATGAGTCTGAGTTTAAGAGTTTTGTGGAATCAATGGATAAGGAAACAGATGTAAGGCTGTTTCGGGTTTCAAAGTCAATGGTGAATCTTTCCAATATTTCTATTTCTCTGGAAGAGAAAGTGTCCAGGCTGGATTCTCTGGTCAAGAGTTCCGCCGAATAATTTGAATTTTTATAAAAGGTACAGGCAGACCTGAATACAGGTGCAGTCGAAGAGGAGATTGAATGGGTACCATGAATGATAGGGTGAGAGCCTTTTATCTGATATTGCTGATTATTTTTCTTTTGGCGATAGGATTTTTTGTTTTTGATTATTATAAACTCATAGATGCAGATGAGATTTTTCCTTTTTTAGCCAAGAAGCCGGCAGCAGTCAGTTGGGATCAGGAATCACCTACTGAGGTGGAAAAGCTGGAAATTGAGAAGGCTAAGGAACGAATCAGCGAAGAATCCTCGGAGATTGAAAAACTTCGGAATGAACTTCAGGCAGAGAGAGAAAAACTGGATGCCGAAAAGGTAAAACTGGAAGAGGCAAAACAGGGGATCAAGGAAAAGGAAAGGCAGATGCAGATGAAGGAAAAAGAAGATGCCAACCGACTTTCCAAATTGAGAGCTTTAGCCGGGAAAATTTCGAATATGCCTCCTAAAAGCGCAGTTGAGCTGTTGGTCAACTGGCCTGATCAGGATATCATTGATGTATTCAAGCAGATGGACAGAGATGCAGAAGAAGAAGGAAAGGCATCGATTACAAACTATCTTCTTACTCTGTTTGATCCCAAAAGAAGATCTGTAATTACAAATAAATGGCTCGATTCGGAATCCGACAAGGTTCCTGAAGAAAATATTAATACTCTGCTTGAGCAGGAAGTGGTACCATAATGTCAAATGCAAAATACAATGTAGAACCGGGGTTTTTCAGTGCAGGAATCATACAGCTTGTGCTGAATTATAATTTTTTAAGATATGGAATCTGGGAGCCTTCAAAAATAGATCTCCGAATGACTCCTTTGGAAATTCTGCCTGACGTCAAACTTCTGAAAAATGAAGTAGGTTTCCCTTTGCAGAATCAGGAGAAATCTCTGGTTGTAGGAACCGTCAGAATGGGATACGGACACCATCGGATGGCCTATGCACTGTATACCTGGGGACTCAAAAAATATTCTCAGATATATCTTCATGATCTGATCGGTCTGGGAAGCAAGGAATCGGATGCCATCAAGGATGTGGACGGATTCTACAGTCAGATGAGCCGTGCAGCTTCTGAAATGGGCGGAATGATTGAATGGAGCTGGGGAATGCTGATGTCTCAGGGCGGGATTTCTTCTCTGCATACCTCACTTGCATTTGCAAAACGTTATGTCAATCTGATGGGAAATATTTCCAGAGACAATCCCTACATTTCCACTTATCCGCTGAATGGACAGATTGCAGTGGAAGCCGGGGTCAAAAAAGTGATTCATCTGATTCCTGATAATTACCCTCAGTACTATCTGCTTGTGCCGGGTGCATTGAACTTAGTGCAGAGTCCTGCTGCATATCTGAAATTCATTGAGATGGGATTTCCCAAAGAAAACCTGAGCATTGCAGGCCACTGGGTGAGCGAAAAGATAGGAGCGAATTCAATATTCCATTCAGAATGCAGACTGGAGAGAGCTGAAAAAAAACTGAAAAGAAGAATAACTCTTGCAATAGGCGGTGCGGGTGCTCAGAAGAATTTTACAAAATCACTGCTCGAAAGCCTGAAGGAATCTCTCTTAAAAGATAAATTTCAGCTCTTTATCAATACAGGAGATCATTCCGGTCTCTTCCATGAACTGAAAGATCATTGTAAATCAATCGGTATTCCATTTGATGAGGTGACAGACAGAGTTTCTATGGAAACTTTTTTGAAAGATGCAGAGCTTTCCAAAATGACCGATCTGAACAGAAAATCCCTTGTATTCTTTCATTTTGAAGATTATTTTACTGCATTCAGTGCAACGGATGATCTGATCTGTGTTTCGGATATACTGATGACAAAACCTTCTGAACTCGCATTTTTCCCAATCCCTAAAATATTCATTCGCAGGGTGGGAGATCATGAAGCCGCATCCGCATTCAGGTCAATGGAACTCGGCGAAGGCACGATGGAATGCAGGGAAGTGGAGCATACTGTTGAAATGGTAAATATATTGACCGGAGCAGATGATCTTTTCCGCAGAATGTGTGAATGCATTATCAGAAACTCCAGAGAAGGAATTTATGACGGAGCAAAAAGAGCGATAGAACAGGCATTGGGATGAACAGGCTTTTTACCTTTGTATTTTTGGGCTTTTCTCTCTTTTACTGTTCTGCCGGTGCGCAGAACGTGAAAGTGGAAAAGGGAGAGGTCTATTTTTCTGACAAAATCAAGGATAAGAATGATATCACCGTCATTACAGGATATGTAAAGGATCTGGTAGATTCTACCATGAAAAAGGACCTTTCACTGCTGAAAACAATGGTCAGCAGTGAAAAAGGAGTTTATCTGGATGTGAAAGGATTATGGACGTACAATGATCTTTTGAAGGAACTCTCCAAGGAAGACTCCTACTTTTCCGTATATTTCTTTGATCACGATAAACTTGTGAAGGAAAAGAAATCCGATGATGTACTGACTGTAAGAGAAGTGCTTGCCCTATCGGGCGGCGTAGAGGCAGATCTGTATTTTGAAAGCAAAGACAGCTGCGAAGTAAGACTCAGATTTAATAAGAACAAAAGAAAAGAATACGATCTGAATAATCCGTATTTTATTAAGTTGAACGGGAAATGGTATCTGTACAGGCTATTTTAAAGCCTGTTCAATGGATTCGTGAATCATTACAAAATCGGTCAAGCCTACAATATCCATTACTTTTCTGAAATGAGCATTGAGTCCGGAAAATTCGATTTTCCCTTTGTTTTCAGATGCTTTTGTAATCAGACTGATCAACGTAGCAATTCCCGCAGAATTGATATACGCAGTCTTTGAAAAATCGATCAAAACCCTGCTTCTTTTTTCGTTGGGTATGGATGAATAGGAACCTGTAATTTCCTCGTCTGCTTCAGAAGTGATTTCTCCGGATATATGGATCACGGGAACAGATGGATCTTTTTCATAATCCACAAAAATCTTGAATTCCTCTACCATAGCCACTTTTTTGCATGACTATGTATAAAGTCAAGGGAAAAAGGAAAAATCAAAGATCAATCAGTGATTTTTCAAATTTGCTGGTAAAAAGTTGACTGATCTGCCAAATAAAGTTTATTCTGCAGACTACAGGCTTTAGCCAGTCTAAATCGGAGCTTATGAAATTTCACAGAACAATTCTATATTTCAGTTTATTTTCAATTTCAGTAAGTCTGACTGCTGATTGTGTGCAGGGGGACTGCAATAACGGCATCGGTACAATGACCTATCCTTACGGTGAAAAATATGTAGGCGGATGGAAAAACGGTCAGAAGAACGGAAACGGCAAGTATTTTTTTCAGAATCGTGACCTGTATGACGGAGAATGGAAAGAGGGGAAATTTCACGGGAAAGGCATTTTCGTGTTTTCTGCAGGCTCCAAATATTCCGGATCCTTCAAAAACGGCGAGATGGAAGGATACGGAGTGTATCAGTACGCAGAAGGATTCGTCTACAAGGGAGATTTTAAATCAAGTAAAAGAAGCGGAAAAGGGGTCTATACTTTTCCTGACGGAGATGAATACTCAGGGGATTTCAAGGACGATAAGTTTTCGGGCCAAGGCTCTTATAAATATGCATCCGGTGATCTCTACACAGGTGAATTCAGAAATGACAAATTTCACGGCAAGGGACGCCTGGTGATGTCAAACGGTGATATTTACGAGGGAGGGTTTGCGAACGGTGCAAAGGAAGGGAATGGGTCGTATCAGTTTGCGAATAAAAGCAGATACACTGGGGAATTTCTGAAGGACAGATTTAATGGAAAGGGTGTCTATGTGTTTGCAAACGGAGATGTCTTTGAGGGTGAATTCCGAGATGACAAATATTTCGGTCAAGGCCAGTACACTTATGCAAACGGTACAAAATACGCCGGAATGTTCAATAATGATAAATTCAACGGCGGCGGGTCGATTGTCAATGCAGACGGCACCAGATATGTCGGTGAGTTTAAGGATGATTTATATCATGGCAAAGGGACTCTCACCTATCAGAACGGGGATTCTTATTCCGGGGATTTTCGCGCAGGTCTGTATCATGGTCGAGGCACAATGATGTATTCCTCCGGTGATAAATATCAGGGTGAATTTGCATACGGAAAAAGGCATGGAACCGGAGTTTATACTTATGCGAACAAGGATAAATACATCGGAGAATTCAAAGACGATGTATTCAGCGGCAAAGGGCTGTACCATTTCTCTGATGGAAGCATCTATGAAGGACAGTTCGAAAATGACCGCTATAACGGAAAGGGAATCTATACTTATTCCAGCGGTGACCGTTATGAAGGCGAGTTTTTAGATGACATGAGACACGGGTATGGAACTTATGTAACAGTAGATGGGATCAAATATGTCGGTGAGTATAAGAATGACCTCAAGAACGGTCAGGGAATTCTCTCTGATAAAAGTGGAAGGGTAATTTATTCCGGTCAATGGGTAGAAGGTCAGCAGGCGAATAAATGACATTTCATGATTTGTAAGATTCGCAGGTGCAGAAATGTATCTGAAAAATATGCAGTAAAGTGAGAAATTTTTATGACAAAGTTTCATAGTACAGATATAAGAAACGGTCTGATGGTTCCTTATGATGATATCTACATCTTCCCGATCAGTGAACCTGTTTTTGCTTTTTTGGAAAAGGTCTGGTCGTCCTTTGTAAACAAGATGGTGGGTCTTTCCTTTTTTAATCAGGAGAACATGTTCGATCATGCTGTCTTCGAAGTCATCCAGGGAAGTGAAATGAAAATCGTTGCTTCTGCGACTCATTTCAGGATGAAGGAACTGATAGGAAAAAGATACAATAAAGATATTGCGGATTTTATCAGCAAGACAAAACCGATCCCATTAAATGATGAAAAAAATGAATCTGCCAGAATTCTTCAAAAGGCAGTTTTGGCATACAGTCATATGCAGAGACCTGAAGTGGAATTCATGGATCTTAGAAATAATGAAAAAGTCCACCCCAACCTTCAGATTCTTCTGACTGATACAATGAGATATTCTGTAGGAATTCCTCTGATAGTAAAGGAAATGCCTGTAGGTATTCTCTGGGGTATCAGAAGAAAGGAACTTACTGAGGAGCAGAAAAGAGATATTATTCTTCAGCTGCATACACTGTTTGACGTGATCGAATATGTGGTCGCCCTCGAAGTTGACCGGAAGGGGGATGACTATTTTGCAAGAAAGAACATAGAAAAGGCTGACACTACTTCTTCCATTCATCATCTTCTTTACACTGTTCAGCCTACTCAGAAAGATCCGGTCACCTCCATTATTGCTCACTCTCATGTCTACAATATGATGTACAGGCTTGATGCGAGTTATATGGTTCCTACATCTCACGGCTTTACAATCAGTCTCAAGCATTTTGCCCCTGAACAGATGAATGACTCAAAAGTAATTGCACTTATGATTCCTGGATTCTTCTGCAGACGTTCGGTCATGGACAAGGTTGCCAGAGAAATGGCACTCAGATACGGGTACCGTGTCTACAGTATGGATCTGAGAGGACGTTCCAGATATACTCTTCCTAAAGACGGGACAAAATACAGCTGGTCTCTGGATGATTATATTCACGATGATTTTCCAGCAGTAATCAGATGGATCAAGGACAATCATCCGGATCATAAGATTCTTGTTGTCGGTCACAGTATGGGGGGTATGATTCCTCGTTTTTATGCAGGAAGTTATGATAAAATCAGGAAGATGCCCGGAAAGGGAGACAAGATCAATCCTGATGAAAATATAGTCGGAATGGTTTCCATCACCTCACCGAGTTATATGGATCTCGGTTCCAACATAATGGGACTGGGAATTCTTAAGAACAGTTCTAAGCTGATCAACAACAGAACTGTATACGATATACTTTTCAATCTGGTTTCTTTTCCGATCAGAAATACAATATCTTCCATCGACTTGAACGGATTTTTCAAATTCGTTCTGAATATTCATTCTTCACTCAGGGCATTTTCCTATCAGGTCAGTACACAGGTTGTGAATATTAACGACTTCGTGGGTTACAAGCAGATATCTCCTCCTGAATGGTATTTTATGGTGGAGGATGTATTCTGTGAAGAATCGATTAAGGTCATTCTGCAGTTTGTAAGATCGCAGCTGTCTGCCGAGCAGGCATTTTATTCCTATGACGGTTCAATGAACTATACAGCGGATCTTTCCAAAATCAAAATTCCGGTACTCTCTATTGCGGGCACTGTGGACAAGATTGTACCATCTCATACAATAGAATCTATTATGGATATTCAGAACACTCCTTATAAGAAACTCCTCCGTTACGAGCAGGGACATCTTGGAATCATATTCCATCAGGAAACTGTAAACAGCATCTGTGAGGAGATTCATAACTGGGTGGAAGAGATTACCGGCAAGAGCCATCCAGTTCCGGAAAAACTGGCAGCCGCGTTCATCTGATGAAAAGAAAAAAAATTGCCGTTATCGGTCTTGGAGATTTCGGCAAGGTTCTCGTAAAATGTCTGTACGAGGAAAAACATGAGGTCGTTGCCATTGATATGGAAATGGACCTTATTGAAGAAATCAAGGATCATTGTACAGATGCCATCTGCATGGATGCTACAGATGAAAATGCAATGCGTTCTCAAGGTCTTGAAGATTTTGATTATGTCATACTTGCCGTTGCAGACAATTTTGAAACCTTGATCATCACTGCAGACATTCTGAAAAGAATGGGGGTCAAGGAGATCATTGCAAGATACCAGACCGAACTTCATATCAGAATTCTGAAAATGCTCGGAATCGTGAATGTATTCAATCCGGAAGAAAGGGCAGCGCAGAATATGGCAGAAATGTTCGGTCATTCCAATATGCGCGGCAGTATGATCATTTCTGAAGAGTTCAGGATTGCAGAAGTCATTGTTCCGGAGTTTTTTGTAGGGAAGGCACTGAATGAGGTTCGACTGAAGGAGATTCATAAGCTTCTTCTGATTACAGTCAAAAGATATAAATCACACGGGGGCAAGCGCAAGGACGATATGAGGATTCTTGAAACTGTCGGCATTCCCGATCAGAAGATGACATTCAAGCAGAACGACATCATGGTAATTTTCGGAAGCCATGAAGATGTGGAAAAATTCCTGAATTCAATTTAACCGCCGTGTATAAATATCTTTTTTCAAGAGTCTATGATCCTTTTATGAGATCGCTGGAGAAAAATGAACTGTTCAGGAGACGCAGACGGCTCTTGAAGGACCTTACCGGATCCGTTCTGGAAATAGGAAGCGGAACCGGGGTCAATTTTCCTTTTTACAGAAACGGCGTCAAAGTACTGGCAGTCGAGCCGAATGTGCATATGTGGGATATTATTAATAAAAAAATAATGCAGAATAAATATGAATGCGAAATTATTCCCGCAGTGTCCAGCATTGAAAAACTGGAGAGTGAAGATACGATTCCGAATTCCAGTCTTGATGCAGCGGTATGCACACTTGTCCTCTGCAATGTGCCAGATGCAGAAAAAACTCTCCGTTTCATATTTCAGAAACTGAAGAAAGGCGGGAAGCTGATCATGATAGAACATATCAGATCTCATCATTCCCTGACTTCAAAATTTCAGGACATAGCCGCGCCGGCATGGAGGATTCTGGCAGACGGATGCTGTCTCAACAGGGCAACTGATCAGATGCCTGAAAAGATCGGATTCACTAAAAAAGAAGAAACATATTTCAGTACAGTTCTTCCTTTTTATCAGGCAGTATGGGAAAGGTGATTCATTTTAAGCTGTCCATCCAGTCTGTAATTTTTTTGTAAATCTCTGACTCGGCCTTTTCTGAAAAGAAAAGATCGAAATGATCGTAGTCCATCGAGAGATCATTTGCAGTGCTTGCCTCCAGAAATTCTGCCTTGGAATCTCTGCTTCTTTTTTCCGGATAAAAACACGGATATACAGTTTCTTCAGGACTGATTCCGTCTGTTTTTCCGAAGACTGCAAAAAGAGGAACCGTGATTTTTCCCGGTTCATTCTTTCTGATTCTGAACGGGGAACCTGGAATTTTTCTCGGAACGGAGACAATTCGTCCGTTACGAATGTAAATTTTAGACACAGGAGGAATGCAGGAAAGATTCCCGCCTGAATCAGTGCAGACTGCAGATTTTCGGTACGATGAAACTTTTTCGGCAAAACTTCCAGTGTATGCATAGTCAAAGCCTGTGCCGATGAAAAACACTCCCTTTACGGTTTTTGGGACCGGTTCTGAAAGATAGTCAAGTACAGTATTTCCTCCTAACGAAAGTCCCCCGAGAAAAATTTCCGAGATCTCTGTTTTCTGAACCTCACTGACTGCCTTCCCGAAGATTTCCATTCTTTCGGGATCGGTCAGTCCAGTTTCTTCATTATATTTCAAAAGAAATACAATATATCCCTTTTTGTTCAAATATGAAATCAGATTCCCGTTTTCTGAGGAGTTCTTTACAATCTGTTTTCCCGGTATTCCTGAACGTCTGTAGGAATCCTTCCATTCCATTCCGTAAGAATAAGAGTCCTGCAGATACAGGCTTTCTTCAGAAAGGAAATATGGATCTGCAAGCAGAACAGCCTTTCTGCTGTCTGATGAAGTCCTGTCAAAAAGGTACAGTCTGTGTTGTTTTCTGCCCTCCAGAAGAATGAATTTTTTTTCCAGATCCTTCTTCTTGTATACGGGAAGCGAGGTGCAGGAACATGCCCAGAAGGAGAGAACAAAACTGATCCGCAGCAGATGAGAAAAAAACGATGGAACTCCGGAGTTAATAAATTTATTTATAATTGCAGACTGACTGAATGAGTTGATTTTCAAGGTCTTAATTTCTCCTGTTCAGCCATTCAATGATCGGCATCTGGATGTCCTTTACAGAGTCTTTTGAAATGACCAGATCCACATGCCCGTAATCCTCAGATTTGCCCTCCGTCCTGCCTATGACCATCATTGTCCTGTCTCTGCTTGAGATCCTGTCATATACATAACGCACTTGGTAGGGCGAACCCATATGATCCCGTCTTCCTGCTACAAGAAGTGCGGGAATATGAATATTTCTGAGGTTTTCAGTAAAATCAGTCTTTCCGTCCTTAGATCTGTAACTCCATTCTCCGAGAGATTCCGCAAATTGAGCAAGCAGCTTAGGACTTTCATCGTCTATTCCGTATTTAAACAGCTCTTTCTCATTTTCTTCACCTAGATTCGGGGGGTACCAGTACATTGACGAGAGATATTGTTCATTCATCATAGGCAGACCGGTATATCCCATGATTCTGGAAAAAAAACCGGAAGGGATTACCCAGAAAAGAGGTGTAAAAAAACCTGCCTTCTTCTGGATTTTGAGTTTCCATGACGGGAAAGGGAACAGAAAAGGAGAACCCAGAGTGACAAGATTTGCAACCCTGTTTTCATTCATCGTTCCGATTCTCATGTACATGACCATTCCGCCCATACTGTGTCCGATCCAGTTGACTTTATCTGTTCCGGAAGCCTTGAGAATAAAGTTCAGTGCCGTATCAGCATCGTATCTGCAGTGTTCATCAAAGCTGTAATTATAAGTTCTCTTACCAAAAAACCATGAGCTGTCATCTGCTTCTTTTTTTCCGCGAAGATCAAATGTCCAGACATCATAGCCGCTGTCGGTAAAATTCTTTACGAAAGATTTGTCTCCGTTCAGGGAATAGACTTTTCTGTTCTCAACAATGCCGTGAAGAAATACAGCAGGATACTTCCTTTTGGGGCTTCCCGGTTTCGGCAGAAAATGCTCAACAGTGATTTTCCAGCCGTCTTCTGTCACAGGCTGGAAAATTTCACCTTTGATTCCCTTATGTTCACCGCATTTTATTATCAGGAAAATTAAAATGAATAGTAGATTTTTCATGCCTGCCTGGTATTCTCCTCTAATATGTCAATTTCTGACTTCCGGAACATTCTTGTATTCGGGGCAATTCCAGTTCTGAAATCAGATGTCCGATGAATGCGGGGACTCCAATAGATCAGTCTAAAAGATATCGGCAGGATTCAAGAATTATTCCCCAAAAATAGTTAATATCCGGATTTTTTCTCAAATTTCTGCAAAAATGAAAACATTGATTTTACTGGCGTATAATCCTGTCTTTCCTCAGCCTTCAACGGCTCAATCAGTTTCAATAAAAAAAGAGAGTTTTTCGATTTTTGTAAAAAAACCTTTGTACTGTTTTTTTTGGGTTGCTAAGTTTTGATTTAGATTTACCGATAAATATAGAAGCAAATTTTACTGACCGGAAATTTGTACATTTTGAGGAAGCAGGGATGACTGAACCGGAAATTTTGACAGAGAAAGTTATTACGCAGAATAAAACTTTCCTTGTGGATTTAAAGAGAAACCAGGCTGGTTATTATCTGAAAGTCTCAGAATGGTCAAACAGCAAAAAATCTTCGATTTTCATACCTGAAGAAGGGGTAGAGAAAATGATAGAAATTCTCTCCCGATTCAAAAATTCAATGGCAGAGAATCAGGGGATGAAAACACTGGTCGGTTGAAACTGTGTATTTTTATAGAAAAAGTGAAGGAGAGTTTCTAATGAAGTTCAAATCATTCTTGTTAACGGCAGTTCTTGCGTTTGTATCATATACATCCGTAAGTGCTCAAGCTACGACACCGGCACCAGCAAAACAGCCTGCTCCCGCTGGAGGCAATAATGCTCCTGCAGGCGGCAAGCTGGGCGATGCACTCGAAAGAGTGACATTGGAAGATTTCGAAATGGCTGAAGATTGGCGTGCAAAATCCACAACACCGCTCGGAGAGACTAAAACTCTGAAGATGATCCAGAGAGGACTCATTAAAGATGTATTTGATGAAAAAAGCATGCCAGATACAAAGGATGACAAAGGTAATTATAATCCAGCTACTGACAATCAGGATGAAAAAATCGGAAAAAATCATGTTCTGGGAGTGAAAACTTACTTTGCTAACAGAGGATTTGACAGAGTGGAAGTTGCTCCTCCTCAAGAATTCATCATCAAAGGGAAAGCTCGCCAAGTATCTATTTGGGTATTGGGCAGAAAATACCGTCACACTCTTTATGCAAAATTTAGAGATTACAGAGGAAATACTCACAATATTCGTTTGGGCAGACTCGATTTCTTTGGATGGAGACGTCTTACTGCTCCGATTCCTGGTTTTATTCCACAAAGTGCAAGATACTCCCTTCTTGACAAAAACATCAGATTCGTTTCATTATTTGTAACAAGCGATGTTCATGAAGTCGGCGGAGAATTTTACTTTTATGTAGATGATCTGGAAGTCAGAACAGACAAGCAGGAATCTGTTTATCCTGGTTTTGAAATCAAAGACAACTGGTAGAAATTATTTGGTATAGGGGTACAAAAATGAACAAGAAAAAAGCAATTTTAGCTGGAATCGCTTCGGTTGGGATCACACTTGCCGGAGTTGCAGGTTTTGCTTTCGCACAGCAAAAGGGAGTGAAAACCTCCAATGGTAATGATCTCTCACAAGGTGAGCTGAGAGCAATTACTTTGGAAAACTGGGATAAAACTGATCTTTGGCAGGTATTTACTGATAAAGACAGTATGACTTACCCAGACAATTTGGAACAAGCCAAATATGATCCAAAACTGGCTCCTACATCAATGGCGATGAGAGAAGTGAAGTATTTGGATGGTGCATACCCACGCGACGTAAGATATTTGGATACCAGAAAAGATGAAGAGAAAAAGAACCTGAAAGTTCTTGGAGTCAAATTTCAGTTTACATACTCTGGAAACAATGAAGTGACTATTCGTCCGCCTAGAACACCTGATTACCAAGTAAAGAGATACAGAACGTTCCTGACTGGAAATGAGGCAAATTTAGACAGAAATGAAGCTAAAAAGTCTCCAGAAGACAGAAAAGTTCTCGATCTGGAATACAAAATTTACGGTATCGATCTTCCTAGTGTAGCTAAGGCACTTTCCGTTTGGGTTTGCGGCCGTGGAAATGATTATGATCTGGAAGGCTGGATTGAAGATTACAAAGGTGATACTCACATTGTAAAATTCGGTTCTGTCGGATTTGTAGGATGGAGACCAATGACTGCAAAAATCCCAGTCTCTATACCACAGTTTTCAAGCAACTACCCTGCAACCAGAACAGCTGTATTTAAGCAGTTTAAACTCCGTTCCAATTACAGATCCTCAGGTGATCCAGTGATTCTTTTCTTTGATGAATTCAGAGTACTTACTGACACATTTGAAGTGCATTTTGATGGAGCAAACCTGGATTTTGATGATGAAGATTGTGCTAACAAAGCTAAATTGGATGCAATGATCGACAAGAGAACTCCTGGTGATCCATATCGTACAGTCAAGTGCGGCGATAAAGGTGGAGCTCCTGCAAAAGGTTCTGCTCCTGCAGCGCCTACAAAACAATAATTTTTTTCTCCTTCAACAATTGCTCGGGTGCACACCCGAGCTTTTTCTTTCCTTTTTTTCTGCTTTACTAATTCACTGATCCTAAAAATCTAGTTCTTATAACGCACTATTTCTTTTAAATAATTATTATTCAATGGGGTTGTTCATGTCACAAGATACTGCCGTATTACCAGATAAGGCCAGCGGAGAATTTCAAAAATTAACTGCTCTAATAAATGAAGAAATCTATGTAAGAGTGGATGCAGGCAATGTTCCGGTAACAAAATTTAAAATTTATGATGATCTGATCCAGCACTATAAGCAGCTGGGAAAGCTGACTGAAGCAAATCAGCTGATGAAAGAACATCTAAATGATCACCAAGACAGCATATCTTCACGATATATGATGGGAATCATTTCTCTTATGCAGAATAAGCTGGAGGATTCCAATCATCTAAAAACACTTCTTGAGCAGCTGAAAGGTCATGGAAAATGGTCGATCATTGAACACGTCGCAGACCAGATTTTACTTTTTGGAGAGCAGAGAATGGCTCTCAAATACAAAGCTGAGGCTTTGGAAAAACAGAATAAAAATAAAGAACTGAAGTTCGTACTGGAAAAACTGGCTAAACACGACAGAAAGAATCCTGAAATTGCAAAAAAATATGCGATGTCCATCATTGATGAGGATAAGCCTAAAGCGATCAGTTTCCTCAAGCAGGCAGCTGAATCTTTTGCGCGCTCCAAAGATTATCAGAATTTGGAAGAAATCTGGCCAATACTGATTTCCAATAACTTTGAAGATCTTTTGTTTTTTGAAAGAATTGAAAGAATTCTTCTGGCTAACCGTGAAAGAACAAGACTGGTCGTGCTTCTGTTTCCATTAATGGAGACATATAAGAATTTAGAAGACTATGACAAAACAATTCATTTTCTTAAGAAAATTTTGGACAATGAGCCTTTGTCTCCAAAGGCCAGAAACGAACTGATTCGTGCTTATAAATCAAAGTACGCGGGGCATTCTCTGCTGGATGAATTCCTGAAAATGTCTGAACTGGGAAATACTAAAAAGCCTATCAAAGCATGTATTACCAACTTTGAAAGGAATATCGTTTTCGATACGAACAATTATGTGATGCACAGAAATTGGGGTGTAGGCAAGATCAAATCGATCAGCAGTGAGAGCGATTCCATTGTTGTAGACTTTGTAGGAAAGCCGGATCACAAGCTTTCTATTCAGATGGCAATTACAAGTCTGAAACCTCTCAAAAAAGACCATATCTGGGTGAAGCTTTATGAGACTCCAAATGAAATTCATAGAATGTTTCAGGATGATGTTTCGAATTTTATTGCGGAACTTCTGACTTCTCATGATAATACAATGACCTTGAATGATATCAAATCAGAAATCATTGGAAGGTTTGTAAAGAAAACAGAAGACTGGACAAAATGGTGGAATAAGGCAAAACTTGCACTTAAAAAAGATCCTAGAATCGGTTTTAACCCAAAGAAGAAAGATGAAATTGTATTCCGTCAAAAGCCTATTTCACTGACTGAAGAATTGACCGAAAAGTTCAATGCTCAGACTGACATCAATAAGAAACTGGATATAGCACTGGAAGCTTTGGAAGTCTACCATGAAGCAGAAGGGGCAGTCGAATCCTTCAATCATTTTTATTATGAAGAAGAGGAAGCGAAAGACACTTTCCGCAGAATCATTGCTTATATTTATATGGAGATTGCTTCAGGGATCGTTGAAAAAGATGATCTTCCTAGACATATGTCTGAAGCAGAGGCAGGAAGACTTTTCAGCGCGATTTCCAAAGAAGAGGCAATCCAGTTTTCCAAGCAGATGAGCAACCTCGAAGTCAAAAAAGTCTATGTAAATTTGATACGTAAATTCCATCCTGCCTGGACAGATATTTTTGTAGGAATTCTTTTTGAAGTCCCAGTAAAAATCAATAAGTATGTATTCTCGCTTTTGGTTCAGGATGCAAAGTTCTCTGAACTGAATCTTTTCCTTGAAACTGTGATGAACAGAATGAAAGACTTTCCCGAGATTTTCCTCTGGACTGCAAAATCACAGCTTTCCGGCCTCTGGAGTTACACTTGGATGAACCTCAATGAAAATGAAATGGTTCTGAGAGTATTCCGACTTTTGAAGCCTCTTTCAAAGATAGAAGAGAAGGGAACTAAACTGAAGAATATGGCTTCAGAGATACTGTTTGGAAATAAAAATGAAGTGATTTCCAAAACAATTCATTCTGCAGGTGATGAGTTTTTAAGACGTCTCTATGCGCTGTATAAGGAAGTTCCATTTATTTCGGATTCAGAAAAGGAAAAATTTCTTGAACTGATCTCTCATCTTAAGCCAGGTTTCGAATGGAATCAGGCTCTCGCTTCTGAGGAAAAAGAAGAAGAAGAGGATGTTCTCGCAAATATTCCGGCAAATGTAGTTCTTGTAACAGAAAAAGGGTACAGCAAGAAAAAAGAAGCATTTGATCATCTCGTCAATGTCGAAATGCCTGAAAACTCTAGAGATATCGGTGAGGCTCAGGAAAAGGGCGACTTGAGGGAGAATGCTGAATACAAGGCTGCAATGGAAAAACAGAATCAGCTCCAGACAGAAAGTAAGAAGCTTGAGCATGAACTGAAAATTGCCAGAATTATTGATCTGAACAAGGTTCAGACAGACAAGATCAGAGTCGGATGCAAGGTTGTATTGCGAAACCTGACAACTTCAGAAGACCTGACTTATTCCATTCTCGGCCCATGGGATGCAGATACTGAAAAGAACATTATCAGTTATCAGTCTCCTGTAGGAAAGGCACTCCTTGGAAAGAAAATCGGCCAGACTGCCAATGTCATCTTCGAAGGGAATGCAACTAACTTTGAGGTTCTGTCTATAGATCCTTACAAGGAAAGCTGAAAAATAAGTAATCAAATGGGACTGTGTAAAAGCAGGTTACCGAGTGATTTTCGATACGAAAAACCCTGAAAATATTGGGTTTTTCACTCGGTAACCGGCGGTGAAAAATGTATCGAGGTATGCTTTTACACAACCTCATTATCTGAACAAAACACCAATCATCGTACAAAAGAGATAATATCTGCAGAATTATGAAATTTTTTATGATTTTTTTATCTTCTGTGTTTTATGTCATTGCAGAGGAACTCCCAAAAGAATCCCCCTATTCATTTTATTTTTATCTGCAGGGGGGCGGAGGGAAGATGGAAACGAAAGCAGAGACCGGCAAAACAGATACCGGAAAGGCCGGTCTGGAATATAGACCATTCCCTTTTTTAGGGATCGGATTGAGTTATTCTGAAAGCAGTTCCGGTCTGAAGGCAAAAAGCAATCCGTTAGACTATATAATTCCATATTATTTAATTCAATCAGAACTTTCTCGCGGACAGGACGCATCTCGAAGCATCCTTTTTTATTCATTAATCGACTCAGTTAACTCCAGAAGAGTATTCAATTTTCATTATAATTCAGGAGCGGTTGATTTAAACTTCCATCTGAACGGAGACAGTACATTTGACCCATATATCGGATTCAGTTTCTTCGGAGGAAGCTGCATCGGAAAGGATACAAAATGTGATGTGAAGGGAGGGGAGGGCAGGCTAGGCATTCAATTCAATATTGACAGTTTCTTTTTTTACATTCAGGTTCAGCGGCAGCAGACCGCTTTTTCAGGAAATGGAAAGATTGATGCAGTATCTGATTTGGGAAGTGCCGGACTAGGAGTAAGATTTTAAAAAAACAGCGTGAACCATTACTGATTCACGCCTTTAGTAATTATCTGCAGCTTGACTCAAGCAGATATTTTGGGTCACCAAGAGAAAGTCCCATCAAAGTCGCCTGAGCCAGAACATACGGATTCGCTGAAGCATCTACAGCAGGAACACTTAAACTGTTCAGTTTCAGATAATTGTCCGTTTGAACATTAATCTTGCAGACTGTGCTTGTCGCAGGATAATTCAGTGCAGCGAAATTTACCTGAGGAGGCAGAGGAACTCTGTTCAGAATGCTGTTCACCAAAGGAACCACCAATGATTTGACTAATGGGTCAAACACCGATTTGATTCCGATTGGATCAAGAGCATACGGATTTGCGGTTGATCCTTCTACAACATCAATGCTGTATTTCAGAGTATCAGTAAAAATCCTGAGGCTGAGTGAATTCAGATAGTCATTTGGACCTGTAGTGGGGTTGTCAAATTCTACGAATCTGAAATTTGCATTTGCGTTCATACTGACTTTCAGTGTAGCCATTGTAAAGTAGCTGTTGTCTGCAGCTCCTCTCAAAGCCATACAGGCAGCACTGTTGTCTGTTCTTTTCCCCTGAAGAGTAACCTGAAGATCACTGAATGTAGCATTTACGTTTGCCTGTGCATTTGTGTTTGGATCATAACCTGCATTGTTGATCATTTTCACTACGGGCGGCATCAGAGGATCAATTTTAAATCTGACCTGGTCATCCGCACAGATGGCAGGCATCAGGTTGTTTGATCCGTCTATTCCTGAGAGAGTATTCTGTCCCGGAGCTATGATCGACATAATGGCCGATGCTTTCAAAAGTGAGTCAGTCAGTTTCAGAAGAGGATCAGAACCTGCATAACTGTTGATGGATGCAATGAAGGCACTGTCCACATTCAGGTCGATTGCTCTGTTTTTCCACATATGGTATGCAGCCTGAGTGATGGAATCCGAATGAAGTGCGAGCTGAAATCCTGGAACTGTCGCACTTTGATTGAACGGTGCATGGTTGTTTACGTCAATGAGAGGCGTGCCTGGATCCTTATTATACACAAAACATCCGTTGGAACAGAGTGTTCCGTTTGCGTGCTGTCTCTGTGAACCGGCCGCCAATGGGTTTTTTGCATTGAGAGCGGCATGTACGGACGCTACAATCCCTTTATTTGCTCCGCTCACTCTCATTACTGCGTCACTGGAGAGCTGCACTTTTGCATTCAGCCCGAATGAATTCAATGGAGCCGGCAGATAACTTGGAAGAGAGATATCGATCCCAGGATTGGAAAGAGTTCCCACAATAGCATTCAGCACCTCAGGAGCAACTTTTTGAAGTATGTCTGCAAGCATTGACTGAGTGATTGCAGCTTTGACTTGAGGGACTAATCCATTTGCGATCATTTCGGTGATTGGAGAGAGGAGATCCGCTGCCCAGCTTGTTGAATCCTGAAGTGTCATTCCTCCTACAATCAGGTTGTCTACCCACTGAGAGATCTGGAAGTTAGGATCATTCGCGTTTGTAGGGGTCTGCAATGTAAACAGATTCAGTGCCAAGTTTCCTGATCCATTGACAGAAAGTCCAGCCTTAGCAATTGCATTTCGCAAAGTGTAATTGGATGTGCTGTTCAGCTCAATGCTTGTTGTAAAATAAAACCTGCTTCCGGAAGGAATTACAACCCCAAGAGTGCTTCTGTTTCTGGCGATTACAGCCAAGTCTACATAAGCTTTTTTGGCACCGAGAGTTACACCAAGTTCATTTGTATTGTTGACCTGCATTACTGCATCTACTGTAGGAGATCCTCCTGCCGAGCCTGGTATAGAGACATTGGTCACATAAACATCCATATCAAAGTAGGAATCTGACCAGAAACTTAAGATACCGTTATATGTTCCTATGAATGTACCTGTATTCCCGTCAGGTCCGCAGTAACCTCCGCTTGGGTTGTCACCATAGGTAGAAATATAGTTGAAGTTTCCATTCTTGTAATCAATACATTTGGTTGTATTTCTTGCAGAAGAAACGGGAGTCTGCGCAAACTGGTTGAATGTTTTGTTTGTCACTCTGAATTTCTGTTCTGCAAACACTTCAATCAGTCTTTCGAGAAGTTTCATCATCTGTGTCTGATCCAGAACACCGGAAGCTACATTGTTGATGAGCCCTGTCGGATTGGTGTTCAGGTTCCCGTAATTAAAGCTGATGTATCTCTGAATTTTGGAAAGCTGTTTAGTGGTGATTTCGAAATAGTAGGTGTTCCCGCCGTCAGTAAGAGCCATTCCGCCAGTCATAAAAGAATCAGTGCTCAGATTGATAGGAGTTCCTAAAGAAGAGCAACTGTCCTCGCAGATTGTTTTTGCCCCTGCCAAAGGGTTGCCCTGCGCATCAGTATTTCCCATTTTGTTGAATACAATCTTTTTGATTTCATCAAATGCTCCTGTCGGATTGGTAAATGAGGCATTCAGTATGAGGTTTGCAGATTTATTGAAAGTGACATCATTCTGTCCTCCCATAACAATATTGACTGCACCCTGCTGAATAGACGATGTGATCAGGTAATCATGAGCAGCTTTGAATGATTTTGTATAACTTATGAGACTTTTTCCTTCAGTCGTCTGTGCACCGTTGGAAATTGTAATTGTGCAGCTGGCATTTGAACTTAATTCTCTGTAAGGATCAAAGATCAGCCTTTGTGGACTTTTCCAGATGAACGTTCCGCCTGCGCCAGGACCAGGAAGAGTGGAGCCGTTGCATATAATGGAAAAATTGCCTTGAACAGAAGCCTGTCCCATAGGGTCAGAAAACTTAATCTCCAGATTTCTGTATCTGTTCATATTATCAGTGCTGCATGCACTTAAAAATGCTTCAGGCCCCTGTGAGCCGAACGAGCTTGGAGGTTCCACAGCAGAATCATTACAGGTGCTGGTACTGCTGGCTGCAGTCAAAAGAGACACTGATTCAGAAGATGCTCCGTTCTGAGTATTTTTTCCGGGTTCAGAATATGCACCCGGTCCGCTTCCTTGCAGAATCAAAGGTACCAGCTGTGAAATTCCCTTGCTTGTCTGAGATTCACAGTTGACTAAAAACAATAAGATGGGAAAGGAAAAAAATTTCCCAATTGTGCTGATTTTCATTGACTTTTTCATTTCACTTCTCCCGTACTTCTGTAATTTTCGACTGCTTTATTTGACGAAAAAACTTTCCAATTCATAACCTTCAACCTTAATTTTTAGTGCTCAAAAGCATATTCAGTCTGTTCCAATACAGAGAATCAGAAGCATTGTCATCTACGTTCAGATTGTCCGCAAAAGGAAATCCGTATGCATCGAGTTTCCTTCCAAACTGATAAACGTCGGCAAACAGTTTCAGAAGTTTGCCGCTGGAATAAAAAAGTGCATCCGAATTTTCCAGTTTTGTCTGAACCATTTCTGCAGTGCAGAATCTGTTCACGTCATCGAGGAGATCTCTGATTCTGTAGCTTCCGATGGTCATTTTCTGTTCAAGATAACTGAAATAACTTCCTGGTTTACCCAAAGAGCCTGCAAGTGCAAATACGTTTCTTCCGTACGGCGCTACCTGCTGTAATATAACCGGCAGATCTCCTGTCATCATACTCAGTACTCTGTATTTCCTGTTTCCTGCAGTATCGGTGAACATTACAGATACTACATTTAATAATGATGTGATCTGCTCGGAACTCGGAGGAATATCGGCCAGCATTCCCAGTGAGAAATCAATGCTTCCTACAAGAGTATACGGTGATGCCTTTGCCAGATAGTCCCGGATAAATGCAACGGAATCACTGACTCCGTCCCAGGAGGAGCCTGTGAGATCGGAAGTGTTTCTGGAATCAGGATAAACTGCAATTCTGTCACGGACTTCCTTGATGTAGGTCTGAAGATTGTACTGAAGGGTAGTGGATGTCTGGTCTGAATCAATCCGGATATTATCCATTATTTTATATAGACCGTTGAATATTTTTTCCCGTGCAGCTGTTCTGGAACTGCTTCCTAAAAATGCAAGTGTTCTGATTGTATTTGTCAGAAGATCTGTTTTTGCAACAAGGTTCAGCATCCCATCCTGGAACTTTCTCTGGTTTTCAGAAAGTACGCTGATCATTGGTCTTAAATTTTTTTTGGGATAGTATTCACTGGAAAGAGCAGATGGGTTCCTGATTCCGGTGGTGGAAGAAGATCCCTGTATCCTGATGCTTGGAATAGTGGGAGGACAACCGCCGGTGCAGGCAGGGAATACCATTGCTGTATTGAAGGAATCCGGATCCTGTTCTGTAAGAACATTTGGTCTTGCCAGAATTTTCGTCAGACTGGTAAGCAGAGTAAACGGGTTCTTGCTGTTGGCCACATCCACCTGATCATCGAACGTTTTTGCCAAGGCAGCAATCACTGGGGCCAATTTGTTCCTCTTGTCCCAGTTGTTTGGAACCTGAGAAGGAGTGACTACCTGATCTGTAAGAAATCCAAGTCTTTCCAATGCATCAAAATTCTGTGAAATGGCAGGTGGGATCATTCCGAAGACAAGGCTTGGGGTAGGTACGAGCAGATTGTATGCTGTGTTTGGAAGGACGAATGCCAGTCCCAATGAAGGGTTCGTTCCTGCAGCTCCATAACCCCAGCCTTCCAGGAGGAGAACAGAGTCTCCCGGTGTTGGGGAGAAATTGGCGGTCGTAGGACTGGTGCCGAGAGCATCGTACTGTTTCAGTTTCATTGATTTTACAGCAGAAACGTCCGAATTCCATACTCCGTTGTAGGCTCCGCAGTCAGAGAGAGTATTGAACTGGCCACAGTTTGGTTTCAGTCCCATCATTCCTTTGAGCCCGTTTCCTACAGCCACAATGAAAAGTGCCTCTTCAAAAGTGAGAGATGCGTCCAGTTTTGCCTTGGCTGGAATGATGACTACAAACCTCTTTTCATACAGAAGCCATTGGAAATTTTTATAAAATGCCTCTTCGTCTGTTTCCACGGCACGTTCTGCATCCGTTTTAGACATCTCATAAATTGTATACGACCAGTCTGCCACAGCAGAAGAAGGAGGGGTGTTTGTTCCTGCATTGCAGAGTCCAGTCGGGTGCGGGATTGTGGTTCCGTTGCTTTCATATCCTCCCAAGCCTACCCATCTTCTGTTCCCGCCGGATTTATCTACACAGATTTTATAGTCTGCTGTTTTCCAGCTGGATACATACTTTGCATTTGTATCACTTGCATTTGCATTATATACCGATCCGTCAGGATTCAGAAATTGTCCTGCACTGTTTTTCTTATTTTTATTGTAATAAGGTCCATAACCTTCATAGACGACTTTTTTGATCCAGTTCATTACCCAGGGAATTGTTTTGGAGTAGACCGGATCTGTTCCGCCAGCTGTAATTGATTTGACAGCACCCAGTGAACCTGCCTCCAGAAGACGGAGCACTTCTGCATTGATGTCTACCGCCTTGCTGGTATTCGTGGACAGTTCCACCCCTCCCTTATAAACTGCACGGCTTGTCGCATTGTTGTTCAGAATATTCTTAAAATTCAGTGTATCAGAACTTCTGATTGTGGACTGAAGTGCCCAGAGAGTATCTCCTACCCTCATTACACCCCCAGTGGATCCGGTAATCTGGTTTGTACAGCCGGCATTTGCATTGCAGGAGACTGCATTTTCCCAAATATATCCGAAGGAATCTACCAGAGCCAGCACAAAAACCAAGGTTTCCAAAGCAGAAATCTCAATGCTTCCATTGTTGGAGTAGGATCTGTCTCTTCCTTTGAAGTCCAGACGGATCAGGTCTTTCAGGCTTTGGTCTACTCCGGAAATTGTGGCGGGGAAATCAAAAAGAGCCAGATTTTTAGCGAGTTCATTTGCGAGAATCAGAGGCTCG
>DAORDI010000014.1:0-38397 GCA_035345895.1 Leptospiraceae bacterium | reverse complement strand
CTGTCAATTCCAGAAATTCGGAATCCAGTTTCAGCTGAATCTTCAGTTCAGAATTAATTTCATAGTTCAGATCGTCGGATTCCACATAAATTCCACTGGAACTGACGTCCTTTGTCTTATAGTTTCTGCCTTCGATAATAACAGCCAGCTCAACAGGTTTTCTTTTCTGGTATCTCCATCCTCTCGGATACATTTTGAAGTACGGCGCAGAAATATCTTTTCGACTGAAATAAATAACAGTTCCGACTCCTATGAATGTTCTGACAAGAACTCCCAGATCGAACAGATTTTTGGAAAGAGCCAGAAGATAACCGTTGTATCCAATCAGCAGAGCCGAGTAAAGGAAGAACAGCCACCATCCCCAGCGTTTGACTAGCAAAAGTCCAACTGCCACTGGAATCGAAGCAAACAAAAGGAAGATTTCCGCCGAATTCAAAATCGCAAGATTCTGTCTGAAAAAGAAAAATCCGATTCCTGTCTGAGCAGAAATCGAATAATAATTAATGATAGGCAAAAGAAGTAAAACAAGACCGAAGAAAACCAAAGTCTTCGGTCTAGAAAGTCTCTTACGTCTGTTCATTTTCGATTTTAATATTTCTTAAAAAAGGACGTATATCCTTTATAGAAGAAATAAATATTGTTTGAATCGGTAAAGCTAGAAATCCAGAGACCCTCCATATGCGAAATTTCTGGCAACATATCCCATTGATTTGAACTGGAATTCAAAATTACCGTTCCTGCTACTCGATTAGAAAAACTAACGTAGGAAAATGCAGGCCTGTTTTTGTTGATAAAGAATATTGAACAGTCAAAAGAAACTGGCGGTATTCCTTCTGTAAGAGCTGAAAGGTAAATTGTTGTCCATACAGTACCATCAAAACTGAAAATTTTGTTTCGATAATATCCTATACCCAAATTCTCATCGTCAGTGACTGGAATGAAGTATAACTTACCGTCTGATATTTTATATGTAAGAGGGTAGTCACAATTTCCAAAATGCATTCCTAGGTATTTCTTGGATGTAGGAATGGAAACCTCATTCCAATTCAGACCTATTTTTTTATATAATCCATAAAAGTTCCCTGAGAAATCTGATTTTGTCTGAAATGAAAAAATTTCATTGTTCAGCTCAAAAATTCCTGCATCAGACAAATTGTAAATAGAGGAGTTAGTAATTTCTGCCGGAGAAATAATCTGATTAAGTTGATTACCATCAAACGAATAAACTGAATACTGTGCATATTGACTTCTGTTTTGTGGTCCACAACTTAAATACAGGTATATTTTTGAATCTGAGGCTTTGATCATATATCTCTTCGGTAACTCGATCGGGTATGGCACTCTGGATTCATTGGGCAGGCAATAATTTCCATTAATTACTGTAGCTGTAGCTTGATCAATTGCACCATCGGACACAATCATTTCTGAAAATGAGTTTCCATCATATTTAATAATGCGGATCTTACTCGATGCAGTTGAAGCCCAAACAGAACTGTGTACTAAAAAATAAATCCCATCATTATCCTTTCGAAAATAATCTACAAGTCGTCCCTGTAAATCGATAGCTGACGAATTATTAACTTCCTGCCATATTCCGTTTTCATTCTTAAGTAATAGAATTGGGTAATTGTATATGTTTCCTGAACTGCTTCCCAGCATATAAATTTCGCCATTAAACAGGAATGTTTCTCTATTTTGAATTGAGACAGCACCAGAAATTTGTGACCAGTCGTTTGGCATATCGATCCAAGTTTTTTTACATATTAGGTTTACATCGCTTACAGGAAGAACGGATACCGTTCCAACATTATTAGACAAAGAACATTCCACTCCCGGAGGAACAACGGAAAGGGTTACATTATATCCTGAGCCGCTGAAAACATTAGATGCAAAAGTGAAACCTCCGTCTCCGGAAAGTGTCAGATCATCTGTGCCGTTGTTCTGAATGACTACAGTTTTTCCTGCAGGAATTCCGGTAACTGTTCCTGAGATTGGATAAGAATCAGGAATAATATTGATATTTACTGAGTCAGTAAACTTTCCTACAGTTGCAGTCAATGTTCCTGAAAGATTTGGAGTTGCGGAAGCCTGGAATATTCCTGTCGTTTTGTTATATGTGCCGATTCCATTTGCGACTGAGAATGTTGGACTTACAGTTCTGGTGTTTCCGAAACTGTCATATCCTAATGTCTTGAATCCGAATGTCTGTCCTTTTATGATATTTACAGGACCGTTGATAATAGCACCGGCTGAATCCAAAACTTCTATTTTTGCTATAGCACCGACTTTGACTGTGATTCCAAGGCTCGCTGAATATCCTCCGTAAGATGATGTAAGAGTTCCTGCATCGACCTGTCCTGCAGTGAAACGGATTGTATTGCCTATATAGGAAAGAGTTCCTGCATTTCCTGAAAGGTCATTTGTTTCGGAAAAAACTGTCTGCCAAAGACCTGTACTGTCCTGCATCTGAAGTGCCAGGTTTCGATAAGAACCGGAAGTGACTGTAATTGCAGATTTTATTACATTAAAACGCAGAGGAGCAACGGTATTCAGTGTTCTGCTAATCAGCCTAGTACTGACACCCTTGGAAGGAAGTCGTTTATATGTTCCTGCTTCATCCGTGGCTTCGATAAAATATTCAAGACCTGCTGCAGTCACTGTACTGGAAGGAAAGACTGTATCAAAAGACAGTGCTGTTGTATCTGTACTGTCCTGAGTCAGAGGTACTTTTACAAATGCGGCTCCAGATCCTTTAATTCGGTAACTGATGAATGCAGATGCCAGAGGACTAGCAGAGGTGGGTGTAATTTTCGTCTTTATTTTCAATGGCATTCCAATGACTGGTCTGGCAGGAGTAACCGTAGAAGCAGAAACTGTAAGCACAGCGGCAGTTGTAACTGCAGGAATATAAGTGGAAAAATGCTCGACCTTTGCAGTTACACAATGAGATACTGGGTCAACTGTACCGCCTACACTGGCCAGTTCTTTAGTATCTGGATCAAGATAATAAATCTGTACAGAGTTTTCAGGCAGCTTTTTGCTTTTCAGGAGTTCAGGATTGTAGCATACTTTTAATGTGGCCGGTTCAGAAAAGTTCAGATCTTCCGGGCCAAACTGGTATGCGGATTGAATTGGGACAAGAGACGGATCAGAGGAAGCAACTGCAGTTCGTTTAACTGTGAGTGTCCTGTCTGCGTCCAACGCGTCTGCAGGAACAGTCAGGCTGAGTTCAGTGCCCAGACCCAAAGTTCCTCCGACTGCAGCTTTTATGTCGCTTGAGGCATAATCAGATGTTCCATTTCCTGTTCCTGATGCAGGATTGCCGTTATGAGATGCGGCATTGGAACCGACCGTTCCACCGGTGAGGAGGGCAAGAATTCCCTGACCACTGACCTTGCTTTTATTTTTGACACCGATACACTGTCCAAACAGGAAAACAGTTAAAAGAATCACATAAGCTTTTTTCATTTTATCTCCTAAAAGAGAGCTTTTATACATTATGCTGATTTTCAAAAGTCTTTGCGCATCCATTCTTTCTCTACTCAATAAAGTTAGCTGTCAGCAAGAAAAAACGCGATTATTTTTGAAACCCAGTATAATATGTGTTTTTCTGTTGTGAAATCAATTGTCAAGAAAATTTTTATCAAAAGTGAGCGGTTTTTTTAATAAAATTTAGCTGAATAAGTGATTTCATATTAATACTTCAAATAATTACAATTTTTAAAGTATGAAAGCTGTTCACAGGCTATCGGCGCCGCAAGACCCTTGCCAAGACGGGAAGCGGCTAATCTTCCCGATGGGGACAACCTTTTCTGGCTTTTTTAAAAGCAAATTCCTGAAAAAACAGATATTTTTAACTACGATGCACGCATTGGCCGTCAGGCTGAGCAGTTACAAATCCAGTATCAATTTATTGAATGACGGTCAAAGGAAAAACATATATTCCTGAATACTGCAAAGATTTCCACATAAAAAGAGATTGCTTTTCCTGCTTTTTCTCATTAATATATTCCTATGCTGAGAATGTTATGTATATCTGTCCTGATTTTTCTTTTTTCTTACTGTAAACCGAATCTCAGTAAATCGGCTGCACAATATTCAAATATCTTCGGGGTAATTATTGCCGCTGCTTTAGCCGGCAGTAATCCTGCAAAATTTGTCACAACAGATTTTATGGCATCAGATTCCATATCTCCTGTTGTCATATATAAATCTCAGAAACTCGGAATTTTTATGGATAAGGAGATGACGACAGAATGTGCACTTACAGTAAATGGTACCGTTCAGATCTCCAGTGTTTCTCTCGGCATCGATAAAAGAGAGATTTTCTTTGCACCTTCCTCTTCCGGCTGGCCTGTCAATCTCGAGAGCATAAGCTATCTGAATTTTTCCAATTGTAAAGATGCTTCCGGTGCGACAGTTGCGAATTCAGGAAGCGGTGCACCGGTGTATATCGCAGACGGGGTTATTTTTCTGGATGGAAGAAACGGTCTGGATACAAACTACACAGGTGCGACTTCCGGCGATCCTCTCTATTCCTTAAATGCCGCACTTTCTGCAGTCACATCCAAATGCACAGGAGCCTGTGCTGTCCTTATGAAAGGAGGCGTCTATCCGATCCTGGCGTCGGTCAACATGCCGACCAACGTCAGTCTTTTTGGAGGATATGATCCCTCTGACTGGAAAAAAAGAAGAGCAGACAAGACACTTCTGTCTCCCTTTGATACAATCATAGATGATCTCTCTGTGAATGTAACTGGAACCGGAGTAAGTCCTTATTCAAGCATAAAATTTATAAATTATATTGGGACAAAGGATAAAACCATTCTGGATGGAATTGCTGTCTACAGTCCATTTACGGTGAATGCGTCCAGTTATTCTGCTCCTTTAGGTGCGGTAAATCTTCAGTCGGGGGCAGGAATTACTCTGAGAAATGTATATACACTGGACAGAAGCAGTACAATCAATGTAACGTCTGCCGGGTTTGTTTCTTCGAACAGTTCCGGAAGCATAATTATAAAGAACAGCAGTTTGAACGGTTCAACAAGTACTGCCGCATCGAGTTCCAGGTATGGGATGGTTTACAACGGATCCAATGCAGGTTCTGTTCTGGATATCTATGCATCATCACTGTCGGCAGGTGCAGCGACCACTGCTTCCAGCGGTTTTTATCCGACAGGATCAGTGCAGGGTTCCGTTTCCATTACTGAGAGCACAATCACTGGTCCGGCCTGCAGTGGATGCATTTCTTCCGGAATCAATATCCTTTTCGGGGGGGCACTTGTTTTATCAGGAAATACAATTTCCACATCCGGCACAAATCTGAGCAGCCTGGGAATAGACATTACAGGAGGAACTGTTCAGGTGACAAACAATACAATTACAGCAGGGCCTGCGACAGCAAATTCCATCGGAATCAAAATCAGCACTGCAGGAACAGGGCATACAATTTCAGGAAATAAAATTACAGCAAGTTCCGGTGTAAACAGCAAGGGAATTGAAGTTACTGTTGGAACAGGTCATATAATCACAGGAAATACAATCAGTGCTGCAAATGGAACAGGCACTACTGCAGGAATCGATGTTTCAGGTGCCGGAATAGCTGTCTCCACTGTTTCGCAGAATACACTGAATATCGGTTCTTCAGGCAATATAGGAAATGTTTACGGGATACTGAAAAATACAAATACCAATATGACAATAAGCAGTAATACAATTACAAATGCTGACTGTTCTGCATCATCCTGTTCCAATAACGGGATCAAAGCTGGGAACGGCGGAGCAGTGGGAACTACAACTATTTCAAATAATACAATTACAACAGGAGGCAGTGAAGGAGGATTTAACGCAGCCGTTTACTGCAATAACGGGATATTCAATATTTCAGGCAATACCATTACTGGTCCAAGATGTTCCGCTTTAAACTGTGAAACTTCCGGAATTGATGCTGCTTCTGGAGATCCGATCACCATCACTGACAATAGAATTACTTCCGGTACCTGCTACGACAGCAATTGTAAACAAAGAGCTGTCCGTATTGCAGCAACTGCTCCAAATATCACTGTGACAGGCAATACATTGGATTCAGGCAGTCCAAGTGGAGTTACTCCCAACAGATATGCTCTTTTGGTCAATTCTCCCGGCACTGGCTGGGCCAACGGGAGCAGTATTCAGAGAAATACTTTCATCAGCAGGCCGGGAACCGGTTACTCTGCAACAGTGTCAATCACTCCTTCTACGGCTACAGGAAATTCGCTTCTTTTCTGCAGCAATCTGATGATTGGGGGAAATAATACAGGAGCTTCCAGTTCCACTGTCCTGGAAATCGGGAATGCGACCAGTGTGGGAAATAAATTTATGGGCAATACTTATATTGGCGGTACTGTATCCGGAGGAGTGAGCGTTCTTCACAGAATTATGGACAGCACAGTCAAACATAATCTGGATTTGAATCTGTTTGCGGGTGACAGTTCTGTTTCGGCTCTGACAACCTGTGTCTCCGAAGCAGTAGGCGATGCGACTTATGCAACTTTGGAAAGAAATAATTTCTCCGGCTGCAATACATTGTATTCCAATAATGCAGGTGCAACTTTAATGACAATTACCTGCAGCGGCAATGTGGGAATTATCGGTTGTGCGGCTCCTCCTAACACTCTTGATTTTCCGACAGGACATTTCAATCAAAATGCAGCTCCAATTTTCAACAATCCATCAGGGATGGATTATCATCTGAATGCATCCACAACCTCAGTGATTTATTCAGGAACAATTGCTGCAGATATTACTGCATTTAATGCCGGGTGCGGAAACAGTCTTGACAGGGACGGAAATACGAGGAGTGCAGGAACTGCACTTGGAGCATTTAAATAATTTTAATTACCGAACCGCGAAAAATGGTTCTGATCTGTTTGACTGTCTTTGCTTTAATGAAATTTTCTGTTTTTGTATCGTGCGGATCTGAGTCCAGAAATTCGCTTACATTTCCGAAGGAAGTGAATACAATAAACTCGGCCACAAATGCAAGTTCCGAAGGAGGCACTCTTTTGATCCTCATATCAGAGGCAAGTTCGGATGCAACGAAATTCAGCTCACTTTTGATTGCCTGACGGATTCTTCTGTTTCCGCCGACTCTTTCCCTTACCATAAAACGGAAAAGAAGCCTGTTCTGCTTGACATAACTGAAGAACATATCAATGGAAATTTTCAGTGCAGTTTTATATGCACCTTTTTTTCTCGCATCTCTCAGAATGCTTCTGAGTTTTGCGGAAACCTCGTCCACAAGGGCGAGTCCCAATTCTTCCATATCCTTAAAATGTCTGTAAAATGCTGCCGGAACAATTCCTGCCTCAGCAGCGACTTCTCTGAGGCTCAAGGAACCGAGGGCTTTTTCTTCTCCCATCAGTTTTAATGCAGACTGAAGCAGAGTGCTTCTGGTCTTCATTTTCTGGGCATAACGCTGATTCAGCTTGATTTAAAATCCTCCCATCTGAATTGTCTTTTCCATCACCTGAATTTCTGCATCCAGCTCCATCACGTCATTTTCCAGAAGTTTGTTGTAATGTCCGTCAATTGCAGTATGGATGGAATCGAGTGTCGGAAGAACTTTTTCCAGAGTGGCTTCAAACTGTTTCTTTGAAGACTCTGATTTAGTAAGTTCAATGTACTTAGAGAGGATTTTCACCAGAGAGTCCAGAGAATAGGAAAGAAAATGTCTGGAATTCATTACATCCTGAGGATCTTTCTTGAAATTCTCAAGGATTTTTTGTAATGATAAAATAATGGCTCCAGTCTTGTTCTTCACTGCAGTGTCGCTGATCTGCGCAGCCAGATTGGCAATCTGAAGAGTCTTTTCCGTGCTGTTTTTCATTACAGAAAGATACATCTCTTTTGTAGCAGAGTCGACATTTGCAAGAATTTCTTTTTCAACCTTGGCGGCATCTCTCCTTTTCTTGAAGAGGCGGAGAGGACTGAACAGGTGGTGAAAATCCTTTCCGTAGGAAGTGCTGATCGCTGCAGTAATCAGACTTGTCAGATGGAAAAATCCTACCACTCCGAAGCCAAGCACCTGAAGAGGAATGCTCGCGGGAAAACTCCAGGTGACTGCAAACAGAAGTGCGGCCAGAACTCCCTGAAAGAAAAGTCCTTCTGCAGCCTGAGTGCTCACATATTCATTTTTCCTGTTTGTGATCCAGGAAATCAATGGAACAATTCCGGCCGCCAGTGCTCCGCTCCATCCTGTAAATACAGGAAGAACGGCTAGAAGATAAGTGAGCAGTGAACTTAAGTGAATATTTCTGGCTGCCGATTTGTCTTCGGGATTTTTGGTTTCTGCCATATTATTTCTTTACTTCCATCAGTTTTGCTTTCAGCTCAGTTTCCATCTTAGTGAGTTCAACCTCAGCTGTTTTTCTCTTCTGTCTTCCCTCGGACTGAATCTTCAACGTTTCCTCTATTGTCTGAATCAGATCAGAATTGATTTTCTTCAGAGTATCCAGCTCCACGATTCCGCGTTCTGCTTCTTTTGCAATTTCCAGGCTTCCGGTTTTAAGCATTTCAGAGTTTTTAGCGAGAATATCATTTGTTGTCTTGGTGACATCTTTCTGAACCTCCAGAGCTTTTTTCTGACGGAGAAGGCTGATTGCAATGACGATCTGGTTTTTCCAGAGAGGAATTGTATTCAGAATGGAACTTTGGATTTTTTCCACCAGTGCCTGATTGCTGCTTTGAATCAGTCTGATCTGAGGAGCCATCTGCAGAGAAAGCATTTTGGAAAGTTTGAGATCATGGATTTTCTTTTCAAACCTGTTGATCATCTGTACGAAGTCCTGATATTTCTGACCGTCAGCCGGATCTTTGGAAGCTTCGCTCTTTGCCTTAAGTGCAGGAAGTTCTACTTCCATCAGTTCCTTCAGTTTCTGCTCACCGGCCAGAATGTGAAGATTCAGTTCCTTGTAATAGTCCAGATTCTTCGCATACATTCCGTCCAGAAGAGTGATGTCTTTCAGAAGCTGCTGTCTTGCCTTGTGAAGTTCGTCTATGATTTTTTCTATCTGCACACTGATTGTATCATACTTTGCGAGAAACTTTTTTGAAGAACTTACAAGAGAGGAAATCAGAGGAATCTTGGAAAGAAATCCGTCAGAGTCGGAAAGACTTTCCACATCCAGATCCTTGATTTTCAGCATCAGATCAGTCAGGATTTCACCGTTCTCTCCGGCATCCTTGGTCTTGATCTCTTTCAGAACTGAATCTGAAAATTCAGAGATTTTCGACTGAGTTCCCACTCCGTACTGAATGACTCCCTGTGAGTCAGTTACGTTTATGCTCTTTGCAATTTCATCGACTCTCTGCTGTTCAGAAGGACTTAACTGCTCCAGATTTTTTACTTCTTCTACAGAAGTCTGTGCCTGCGCTGCTGCCTGATTTTCCATATTTTCCTTCCTTGTAACTGCAAGCCCGCAAGCTTCACAGTTGATATTTATTCAATTCCTGCTTTTAAAAAAGCAGGAAAAAAGTTGTCCTTATCACAGGAGGATTAGCCCCTTCCTGTGCTTGGTATGTGGGTTTCATCCTGCCGCGCTAAAACCCTGCCTGCAAATCTTTTTACTTAGATCAAATTCTATGCCTGCTTTTGATCACATAATATAAACAGAGAGCGGACTCTCTTTTCTAATCGTAATCCTCTTTGATCGGAATAATTTCCACAGGTTTATGATCGTACCTTACATGGATAATCTTATTCTTATCCATTTTTACGACTGTCAGTGTACCGTTCCGGATTGTAATCATACTTCCTTCTTTCGGCATATCCTCATGCTTTTCCAGAAAGAATCCTGCAATTGTTCTGACGTCCTTGTTCTGTTCAATATTCTCTCCTTCCAGCACATCGGAAAGTTCATCCAGTTCCGCTTCTCCGTCAATGATATAAGAGTCCGTGCGGATATCATGAACAGTGATCGGATCTTCTTCATCCGTTTCGTCCTTGATCTGACCGAACACTTCTTCTATGATATCCTCCAGAGTCAAAAGTCCTGAAACTCCTCCGTACTCATCCACTACAATTGCCATATGCTGCTTTGCATGTCTGAGCTTCTGAAGAACCTTTTCGATGGAAAGTGTTTCCGGTACAAATACAGGGGGCTGCATAATCGTCATCACTGCATCATTCTTGTTTCTGGAGGAATGAGAAAGCCAGTCAATAACTGCCTGAACGTGAATCACTCCAGTGATTGTATCTGGCGTATTCTTGAAAACAGGATATCTGGAAAATCTGTGTTCTGCGATCATCGGCAGAATATCCTTGATCTTGTCTGTTTCCGGAATGGCAACCATACTCAGCCTGTGGGTCATTACCTCCTTTGCTTCATGTTCCGAGAATTCAAAAGTATTCTGTATGATCTTGAGTTCTTCGTTGTCAATCTTGCCCTGTTTTGTATGTTCTTCCAGAAGAATCATGAGCTCTTCCGCACTGTGAACCATCTTATGACCTGTGTTTTCTATTTTCAGCATTCTGAGAGCAGCATTTGTCAGGCCGTTCATAAAAAAAGTGATTGGGTAGAAAATATAGTAGAAGAACATCATTGGAACTGATGCAAACAGTGATATTGCTTCCGCACTTTGGATTGCAATTGATTTTGGAATCAGCTCACCGAGTGTAATATGAAAAAATGTGATCAGCACGAATGACAGTGTTATTGCGATTCCATGAACACTCATATCTCCTGGAATAGGCATTTTGAATGTTTCCATAATCATTGAAATTGCATGAGCAACATACTTTTCACCCAGCCACCCCAGAAGCAGACTGGCAATGGTGATTCCGACCTGACAGACTGAGAGCATATCATTCAGTCGGGAGATGACCTTTTTGGTTGTCAGCGCAAACGGCCTTCCCTCCTTGATCAGTTCTTCGAGTCGTGTTGGACGAAGCGAAACTATGGCAAATTCAGCGGCCACAAAAAAGCCGTTGACTAAAATAAGAAGCAGGATGGTGACAAACTCTAAAAAGCCCATTTACTCAGTTACTCTTGAGAATCCAGGCATCAAGCCATTCCAGCGATTCGATTGTAAAGTTGAATTCATTTGTTAAAACTTCCAAAAAATGAGGGACGTGAGCTGCCCCGTAAACTATCCCTATATCTAAAATTTCTTTCTCGGTACTCATTTTTTCAGATATTTTTGAGAGGGCAATCTTATTTCTTTTTACAATCAATATATCTCTAAAACCGGAGAATTTGGCGGTATAACAGATGTCTTCCACCGATTCCTTGATGCTCTGAGCAATTTTCTGCCTTTTTATGAAGACTCTCTGCCCTGCCGGAAGCTCCGAAAAGTCCTCATCCAAAACGTGTTCAGCCGCATAGTATTTGTTTAAATCGAAATTTACTCCCTCCTTTTTTTGAAATTCTATTGCAAAGTTCATTAAACTCGCGAAAAATTCAAAAAAGGAAATATCTGCATGGACCCAGTTAATTTCCGGTGAAAGATGCTCGATCTGATCGGAAAGTTCCAGTTTCCTGGCCATTTCTGTCTGGTAGGTGCTCATATTTTTCAATTTTTTCTTCTGAAGAGCAGAATTCTCTGATCCTAGAGGCTGGTATTTGGGAACCTCTCCATTATAAATTCCTTCAAAGAAAACAGTTCCGAGCGGACGGGTATGAGTCAGAATCTTCTGATAGTAGGAGGCCTCTGCCATATGCACTACACCGATCAGTTTCAGTCTGTGTCCGTTTTTGTGCTTCAGAGAATAAACCGGTGTCTGAAGATAGTTTTCGGTAATCTGAAGGAAATCAGGCCGTTTGGTTTCCTGCTTTTTTTCGGGCTGAACAGACTCAATGCTTGCAGATGAAGAATTCTGGGAGTAGACTCCTGTAAACAGCAGAAACAGGGGCAATAGGATTTTATATGCCATGACAGTATATAGGACTGCAGGATTTCAACAAAGTCAATTCACTTTTTAATTTATTTATCTGCATCCAATTTCTTGCTCAAAAAATTTCTTAAAAGCGGAATCTGAACCGCTGAAAGGAAGACCACTGCTTTCAAGGCGTTCTAACAGACCCGGAAATCAGCCTCACTGCTCTGACTGCAGCTTGAGTTTTGAGATATTCGGCTGTGTCCGATTTTTCTGCTGAACCTTCCTTTTAAGCAGAATCCGTTTCTGAAAGATTGGAATGAACAGGTGCTTTTCTCCAGTGTTTTTTCCAGAAGAAAAAGTCCCGTCTGAATTCTGTCATTTTCAAAGGCTGTGTGAAATGGCATTCTTCCACGCCTGTCTTCAATTAGCAGATCTGCACCCGCTGAGAGAAGAACTTCTGCTGCTGATGTTTTTCCGGCGGATGCTGCGGAATGCAGAGGCGTGAAACCGGATTCAGATAAAAAAGAAAGTCCTGCACCATTATTAATAAGTTTTTTTATAATACAGATATTTCCTTTCCAGGCGGCATAATGCAGAGAAGTGAGCATAGGCCATTTTTCGTTCTTTTTATGCCCGAAAGCATTGACAGAGGCTCCTTTTTGAATCAGGACTTCTGCAATATCGCAGAAGCCTTTTTCTGACGCGATATGCAGAGCTGTTTTCCCTGAACGATTTTTCTGATCAACGGGAAAGCCTCTGTCCAGAAAAAAAGATACAAGTTCACTGGAATGAAAATTAACACAGAGCTGTGAAGCAGGAAAATGCTGTCACTTCCTGAATTACATTTGCCCATCCGCTTTAACAAGCAAAGAGCTTTTACTGTCAAAATACTCTCTTTCTCAATTGAGGAATATACTAAATAATCAGGAAAGAAAATAATCTGCACTATGAATATTACAGGAAACAGAATCCAGTAAAGAATCCAGAATATGTATTTTCCAATGGGGAGAGTTTCAAGCATTTGACAGAAAAATCCTATTGATACTTAGACTGGTTTTTTGGGGAACAATCGACAGACAGCCCTCTTATCGGCGCATCCGAGAATACAGGTATGTTAAAAATAATTATATATATTACTGTCTTTAAAAGAATGAAACGCTTCGGCTGCATCTATTTGAAACAGCAGATCCTCTCACCCTGGATTTTCTCAAACTTTCCGTTCTTCGCTGAAATTTCGTCCTGACCAGATGAATATACCGAGACAGACCAGCCAGACCAGATACCAATGCATAAAAAAGATCCGAGCTCCAAGTGACAGAACAAATGCAGTCAGTGCAGTTGATTTTGCAAGAGAGAGTGTTTTCTGAAAAGGCAGGACAATGAAAAGTTCCTTCAGAAGGTATACGCAGAACCATACTCCAATAAAAATGAAAATCTGCACAAAATTCATTATAAAATATGTCACACCTGCGGAACCTGACATCTGTTCCTGAGCCTCTTTGATGTCCCCTTTTACTGCTCTGATTTCGTTATTGAAGGGGACTATTGCATCAGATTTGACATCCCCTAAAAATGTATATGTGCCTTCCATTCCCTTCTGCACCTGGATTATAATCCTGCGGCATCCTTCCTGGGGTTCTTTTTCGCACGCTTCTGTCTTAAAAAGAGCAAGACTTTCTTTTCCGTAAACTTCATCTTTCCCAATGATTTTATATTCCAAAAGATTTACATTGGACAGTTCAGGCTTCATCGGTCTGTGTTCTTCCAAATAGGAATAGGATACCTGTTCCGGATCAATTCTGTATTTTTGATCGCCTGCAGAAATATGGAGCGTTTCATCTTTGACAGATTTCTGGCCCTTCGGGTCTTCCTGCCAGATGAGACGGCTGACTTTTCTGCCCTTTGAGTCATTGGTTTCTCCCAGAGAAAAAACTTCTGATCTCTCATAAATTTTTATATACTTCCCAGGTTTTATATACTTAGACTGGATAGTTGAAGACTGAACCTGACCGGTGACATAGACAGGAAAGCCTTCCTTGCGTTCATTCAGAGGGCTGGGCTTTGTAAAGAGAGATTCCTCTTTCTTGCTGCTTTCATTTTCTCCGAAGTATCCGAACAGTATAAGCAGTCCAAAAATTCCGTAAAGATGAGTATTTGTAAACCGTACACCGAACCAGTTGTAGATTTTTTCTTTTTTTTCCGGATTCATTCAGGCCCCGCTCAGCTCAGTTCTCGTATTTTTTTTTGACTGCGTCAAATTTTTCTGCATTGTCCAGAAGGAGATCAACCAGGATAGGATCAAACTGATGTCCTCTCTGTTCAAGAAAATAATTCAGTATCCTTTCTCTGTCCCAGGCATTTTTGTAGCACCTTTCACTGTTCAGTGAATCAAATACATCCGCAACAGATGTGATTCTTGCGAAAATATTGATTTCTCCTCCTTTCAGTCCCTGAGGATATCCGGTGCCGTCCCATCGCTCATGATGCTCTTTGGCAATCATAGATGCTTTCTTCAGTATGTCCAAATTGGAATGCTGCAGTATTTTATATCCTATTTCTGAGTGAGTTTTAATAATTTTCCATTCATTTTCATCCAGCCTTCCCGGCTTGTTCAGAATGCTGTCCGGAATTCCTATCTTGCCAAGATCATGAAGGGCTGCTGTAATTCGCAGAGTTTCACAGTCAGCCTTGCTGAGACCATAGATGGAACCCAGCAGTCCTGCATATTCCCCTACACGCTGCACATGAAAGCCAGTTTCCTGAGAGTTGCTTTCTATCGCTTCTGTAATGATGTATATCAGTTCTTTCTGAGCTTTTTCCATACTGTAATGATACTGCATTACTCTTGTGATATCAGAGAGAGTGATCAGATACTCTTCCATCTTGCCCACTGTATTTTTCAGGGGAAGTACATATGCATTGAGATAAAGAGTTCTCTCCGTCTTGTCTTTGATGCAAAATGTGCCTTTCCATCTGTCTTCACTGCCCATTGAAAGAAGCTTTTCTACAGTCAGAATGTCTTCCTGACTTTTGATCTGAATGTCTTCCACTGTCAGGGATTTCAGTTCACTGAGCAGAAATCCAGTCACGCGGCTGTACTGTTCATTGACTGATTTTATTTTTCCGTCAAGTCCGACGTTCATCAGCAGACTGCTTTCATTCAGGATATCTTCAAAAAGCTTTGACTGATGCTGAATTTCATTTATGCTGGAACTGCGGACACTGAGCTTTTGAAGAAGTCCCTGTCTGGCCTCCTCCTGATCGGTGATATCCTGCCGTATGCTGATATATTCCTCTATGTCTCCGTTCAGATCCAGTACAGGTTTAATAAGTGTCTTTACATAATAGGCATCACCGTTTTTCTTTCTGTTTTTTATAATGCCTGTCCATATTTTTTTGGCTTTTATTGTCTTCCATAAATCGGCAAATGCAGATGCCGGCATATCAGGATGACGGATTATATTATGAGGTTTTCCCAGAAGCTCCTCTCTGGAAAAGCCGCTGATTTCACAGAACTGCCTGTTTACATATGTAATTTTTCCGTAGATGTCGGACCTGGACACAATGGAGCTTTCGTCGACACCGTCCATAATTTCCCGAAGATGTTTTTCCTCTTTTCGAAGTTCATACTGACTTTTCTTGAGAAGTTTATAATTATCTAAATTATCAATTAAGTTATAAATTCTGGAAAAAAATTCCTCTTTAAGAATCGGAGTGTATATGCAGTCGTTTACTCCTCTTTTCAGAAGCTTGGATATGCTGAGATGATCTCTGTCAGATATGACTGCTATGATTCCGAAGTCTGACTTGTCCTTTTTTTCTCTGAATTTTTCAATAAAGTCAAAATCGCCGGATGTCGGCTTTATGAAATCGGAAACAATCAGACGGATGCCGGGATTTTTTTCGAGGGCAGAGGAAACATCTTCAACCGAGCAGATTTTTGTAATCTGAAAATTGTGCAGACGCAGAAGATCCGAAATATCGGAATCTTTTCCAGTGTCGGCACTGATCAGAAGAATATTTTCTGAACTGTTCTTTTTAAGATTTTCCAGAATTCTTGCTACAAAATGGAAATTGGATGCACCTTCCTTTGAAATAAAATCCAGTACAGGCTTGCTGTTGAAAAACAGGGAGGATGTTTCGTCGTTCTTGCCGGTAAATACAATGGAAGGAAGCCTGTATGCAGAGACAAAATCTACGATTTCGCCTTGAAGGGCATCCGGAAGTTCAAGATCCAGAATCGCGGCGAAAATCTGATCCGTTCCAGCAGAAAGCAGCTTTTTTGTTTCTTCCAGCGTTTCTGCAAAGATGCATTCAAACTGAGTATTCCGTTCAATAATTCTCTGCAATGCCGACCGAATAGGTCTGCTGTCTTCAACGATGAGTATGGTATTTTTCTGCATATCTCGACCTTCAAGCCAATGAATGCAACCGTTCTGTTTAGAGGCAATCTAAAACTGATTTGAATAGTGGATTGTTGTCTCTTTTAGATAAAGGCCTGAACAGAAAGCTGAAAGTTTTTGAGCTGGGCAAATTCCTCATTAATTCCTGAAATTTGGATAAAAAAAGCTTGAATCCCAATTTGACTCTGATTTAATTTACAATGCTTAATATCTTTAGATATGACAGAAAATGATTATGAAACTTCTTTCTGAACTGATACAATCCGTTTATACGAACTTCTTTTCCTTTGATATGATACTCTGTACAGCATTTACTTTTCTGGTAGGGCTGTTTCTGATTACACTTCCGGGGAAGTCAAAGAGTACAATTCAGCTGGCAATGGTTTTTCTTCCACTGTCTCTCTTCAATCTTTCCTATATATATTCAACTCTCATCTATCATCCTGCGGCGGCATTTCACCGCTGGGGAACAGTTCTTCTGATATTTCCGACTATCCTCCACTTTGTACAATGGATATTTTATTATCCTGAAGATACCCATCCGAAAATCAGGCGAATTTTCCTGGCTGTTCAGTATTTTTTGGGATTGAGTACGTTTGCTGTCTTTGCAGCGACGACTTACAATGCCCCTAAAAAATTCCATTTCACCGGACATTACTGGGATTTTGATGCAGAGAATATCAGTAAATTTGTAGGTATTCTGATTTTTGCATATGGAATTCTGGTCATACCGGTTGCCATTTGGAAGTTTATCGAACTGAAAGGCCGGAAGGAAAGATGGGTTGTATTGAAAATGTCGGGAGGCATCCTCGTCTCCACGCTTGTGCCTGCATTTACAAATGTGCTCAGTCGGGACGGAATTATGGACAGGGGCACTTTTATGGTGCTCTTCGCTACAATGACGATTCTCGGTTTTTTCTATGTAGTGCTCGTATATTTCAACAGCACTCAGGACAAAACCACTTTTATGGGAAAGATAGTGGGTATCTCTCTCGTAAGCTTTCTTCTGATGATGCAGGGTCTTTCCTTTGTGACTATGAAAGACAGAGAAAATGACTATGATACTCTCAGACTGGAAAATGCAGGCCGGGCACTGGAAGGCGGAGAAAAAAATCAGGATATACAGTACATCCTGAAAATAAAACCGGAATCAAATTCACTGCTGACTGAATTCGACACTTCCAAGGTTGAACATCTGGATCTTCCTCTTGTCAAGGTTGACCTTCTCAATACTGTGATTTATGAAAAAATCAATATGATTCCTGAGGAAAATTTCAAGGCAGCTGTTACTGAATATCTGAAATCCACTCATCCGGAATTCAATTCCTACAGGCTTTCCATTGAACATTTTATGGAAGCCTATGCAGAAAAGCCCAGAACGACTCTGAAAAAAGAAACTCTTCATTTTATGGATTCCCTGAACAAGGCAAGTTTTATTCATTCCAATAAACTCGGTTCCATTCCTGAGAAACATTTCTGCGAAGAAGCAAAGGTTTACATCTCCAAAATCAAGGATCAGGAAAAGTTTTTCAGAGATCCTCTGCTTCAGAATATGCATGGATGCAGATGGAAGGAAACTGAACTTGATGCAGCCGGATTCCGCAAAGAATTGTACAAGTATTTCCGTTTTTTCAAGCCTGCCGGCCACAGACAGTACAGAAAAAGTCTGGATGGATATGCTCATTATACTGTATTTACAAAATATGATCCTAAAAAAGGAGAAATATCTGAAGTAGGATTTTCCTATCAGGAGTACAGAAAGTTTATGCATGAATCTGCAGAGGATCAGGTAATGGTTCTGTTTGCAGTGCTCTTTATCCTTCTGGCAGTATACCCATATTTTTTTCAGGGAAGCCTGATCACTCCTTTGAATTCACTTCTGAGCGGCGTTAAAAAAGTGAACGCGGGAGATCTGGACGTAGCAGTCGATGTCAAAGTCAATGACGAAATAGGCTTTCTGACAGGCTCTTTCAACAGTATGGTTGATTCCATCAGAGATGCCAGACTCAGGCTGGAGGATTATGCCCAGAATCTGGAGCATAAGGTTCAGGAGAGAACAAAAGAAGTTCAGGAAAAAATGGAAGAGGTTCAGAAGCTGAAAATTCAGCAGGACGGAGACTATTTCCTGACCTCACTTCTTGCAAAACCATTATTTTTTAATGCAAATAAATCTGAGTATGTAAAGACGGAATTTATCGTAAATCAGAAAAAACAGTTCCAGTTCCGAAACAAGATTGGCGATCTGGGAGGGGATATCTGCATTACAGGAAATCTGAAATTTGGGATTCCTGCAGATCACAGACGTTATACAATGGTGATGAACGGGGATGCGATGGGCAAGTCCATGCAGGGGGCAGGAGGATCTCTTGTAATGGGAGTTGTGATGAATTCCATTATGGCACGTTCCGCATCCAACAAAAGAGTGCTGGATATGAGTCCTGAAAAATGGCTGACTGATGTGTACAATGAAATTCATTCCGTATTCAAGACATTCAACGGAACAATGGTAATATCCGCTACTGTCGCTCTCATTGATGATCTGACTGGAAGAATGCTGTATTGGAATGCTGAACATCCCTTTTCGGTTCTGTACCGGGATATGAATGCAAGTTTCATTGAAACAGGACTGAATCTGAGAAAGCTTGGACTGGAATCGGAATACGAGTTTCAGATATTTGAATTTCAGATGGAGAAGGATGATGTGATCATTCTTGCTTCTGACGGCCGGGACGATATTGATCTCACTCCTCATGAAGATGTCCGAACAATCAATGACGATGAAATGCTTTTCCTGAAAATCGTAGAAGAAGGAAAAGGGGAGATCAATGACATAGTCCATGTACTGAAATCCAGAGGGGAAATTACAGATGATCTTTCCATCCTGAAAGTCACTTATATAGGCGCACCTCAGGTTCAGGAAAAAACAAACGGACATTACAGTGCGGAATACCTCACTCAGAAAAGAGATCTGGTCAAAAAAATAAACGGGCTTTATGCAGAAGGCAGGGATCTCTATTATTCGGGACGAGTGCCCGCTGCAAAGGAAAAGATTCAGGAAGCCTATGGAATGTCCACAGAATTTCCCAAACTGAACAGACTGTATGCACTTCTCTGTTACAAGACGAAGGATTATATGACGGCTCTCAATCTCATCAATGGAGTGCTTCAGCAGTATCCGAATGATGCGGAAATGTGGCATTATCTTTCCAGAACTCACAGAAAGCTGGGAAGCATTCAAATAGCTCTGGAATGTGCGGAAAGAGCAGAACGTCTGAAGCCGGGAACTGTTCAGAACATACTGCATATGGCAAGGCTTTACAGGACGCAGGGGAATTCGGAAAAGACGAAGGAATTTGCCGAAAAGGTACTGGAATTAGATTTTGAAAATAAATCAGCCCGTAAAATACTGTCAATGTTGTGATGGATTTTTACTATAGAGTCGGCAGATATTCCTTATATCTTCTGTCCTTCCTTTTGCTGCTGGTTTTTACCAGAATATTCCTGTTTCAGATTTACAGAATCAGCGGAAATTCAATGCTTCCCACTTTGAAACACGGGGATATTGTACTGGTATATAAGTACAAGTTCCCCCAAAAACTAAGCTCGGCAAAAGAGTTCACTTTTTTCGGCAGGCTGAAAGTAAACAGACTCGATCAGGTTCTGTTTGAAGCTCCGAACGGCGATTATTATGTGAAAAGAATCATTGGCCTTCCTGGAGATTTTTATGCATTTCGCGGAATGGAAGTTCTGATTGATTCCAAGCCTCTGAATGAAACGTATATTCTCAGACCGGAAAATTTTCCAATACTGACCCCTAAGGATATGCAGACAGGAAACTTCTACAATCTTCTTTCAGAAGGAAGAATCCCGCCGGGTTACTATCTTCTGCTCGGCGACAACAGAAAGATTTCCTATGATTCCAGAGATCTGGGGCTGATTCCGGAGGAGAGACTGAGAGGAAAAGTGGTATATGTTTTCTCCCTTTAATACCGAAGAAATGATGCCTGTCCGCGTGACCAAGGAACACAGGACAAGACTTATTATTTTCCTGGGGGCCTTTGCTGTACTGCTTTCTGTGCTTTTGGGAAGAGTCATATATCTTACTTTCCTGAATAAAAAAATCTCAGAAATCAAAAAAGAAGTCAGAGTTCACAGAGGAATGATCTTCGACAGGAGAGGACTGGAACTTGCACTTTCGCAGGATTCCACTACAATCGGAATTGATCCTGCAAATGTCTATGAACCTGCATTTACTGCGAACAAACTTTCTCCTTATGTAAAAATTCCTTCTTCGAGAATTGAATCCATGATTCTGGAAAAGGACAGATACTTTCTTCTGAAAAGAGAACTGGACGATGATAATGCGCAGAAGATAGGCGATATGCATCTTCCCGGCGTGAGAATGGAAAAAGAATACAAAAGGATATATCCTAATGGAACTCTTGCATCTTCAGTAATCGGGTTTACCGGTATGGACGACAATAAGGCTCTGGCGGGAATAGAGCTGATGTTCAATGATGAACTGATGAGAAGAACAGAAGATGATTCTCCTCGCGGATCGGATATTTATCTTTCCATTGATACACTGATGCAGTACAAGCTGGAGACTGCACTTGGAAAGGCATTTGAAGAAACCAGATCCAAAAAGGCTGTCGGAATATTCATGGATGTGACAAACGGAAAGATCATTGCAATGGCAAGTTTTCCGAATTTTGATCCGAACAGATATTATGACTACCCGCCTGAAGCGACTGCAAACTGGGCAATACGTCATATATACGAGCCGGGTTCCACAATGAAGATATTCATTGCAATGGTTCTGATGAATGAAAAGAAAGTCGGTCCGAATGAAAAGTTTTACTGCCCCGGTTATGTGGAATTCGGAGAGAGGATTGTCAACTGCACTGAACAGCACGGTCTTGTGGATCTGGAAGAAATTCTTCAGTATTCCTGCAATGTCGGAATCATCAAGGCGATCAGCAAACTCCCGGACGATGTTCTTTTCAAGTACCTGGATAAAATGAAATTCGGACAGAAGACTGGATTTTCCAATTATGAACAGAAGGGATTTTTTCCTGGACTGAAGCAGTGGAACCCGAGTACTTCCTACTACCTTTCGATTGGGCAGGGGATTGAAGTGACTCCTCTTCAGCTTGTCACAGCTGCATCAGCCCTGGTCAACGGCGGAAAGGTTCATACACCTGTGATCGTGTCTCATATCACTGATATTTACGGGGAGATTACAAAAAGATACACTTCCAATCCTGTGCAGCTTGATATCACTGATGCAACCACAAAGAGCATACTTTCCGCAATGACCAAGGTGGTAAAACTCGGAACCGGTAAAAATGCCTATCTGAAAAACTTTTCCATATCAGGAAAAACAGGAACTGCTCAGAAAGCAAAACCTGGAAGAGGATACAAGGACGGACTGTTCACTGCTTCCTTCCTCGGTTTTTTCCCTGCAGAAAAACCTCTGATTACCGGGCTGATTCTTTTTGATGAGCCAGGAGGCAGTATGCACTCGGGCGGAGGAATTGCTGCACCGGTGTTCCGTGAAGTGATAGAAAGTATTGCTCCTTTATTGGATTTTAATGATGAGTCCAATTCTTACAGACTCAGCACTGTTCACAGAAAGGATCTGAAACCAGATTTGAGAACTGTCCCTGATTTCAGAGGAAAAAGCATTAAGCAGTCAGTGGAAATTCTGCAGAGATATGATGTCCGTTATAAACTTGAGGGCTCGGGTTTCTGCAAAAAACAGTACCCGGAACACGGAAAACCGTATAAAAAAGATTCTGTCTGGTCGCTCCACTTTGAATAAGTTTGTTTTTTACAGATCAGGAAAAAGCAGCGATTCGCCTGAATGTTTTCTTTCGAGTTCAAGAAGTTTTTTCTTTATCTCAATCCCTCCCTTGTATCCGACAAGGCTTCCGTCTCTGCCGATTACACGGTGACAGGGAACAAGAACGGCAATCCTGTTTTTTCCGTTTGCAGTTCCCACTGCACGGATTGCTTTTGTGTTTCCGAGAAATTCAGACTGCTGCTGGTAGGTTCTTGTGCTCCCGTAAGGAATTTCCAGAAGGGCTTTCCAGACAGATATCTGAAAATCAGTTCCCTGCAGATCCAGAGGCACAGTGAATGTCTTTCTCTCTCCTGAAAAATATTCCGAGAGCTCCTTTTCCAGAATTTTCAGGCAGGAATCCGATTCATAAGTAATTTTACTGTTTAAGATTTTTTCAATTTCGGAAAGTTCCTTCTGAAGATTCTGAATGCTTTCGAATTCCAGAAGGACAATTCCTTTTTCTGAGGAAACAGCTGTCATTGTTCCAAACTCAGATTGGATTTTTCGGCACCGCAGATTCAGCGTTTTCTTACCTTGTAGTATGTTCCGCCGAAATAAGCACTTGCTCCATGATAGGAAGAACATTCAATTTCGTCCACGGTAACTTTTCTGTCGGAAAATTTGAAACTGATCTTGCAAGGTTCGTTTCCGTCTTTTTCCTTCTCGTCGTACATTGCTGTATTGTTTTTCAGTGCAATTTCTCCTGAAACCTCACCGGTATGAGTTGTGACACCTCTGACCACTTCCAGTGTGAACTTGTAGTTTTTAGATGCCTTCTGAATTGTAAGAGATCCTCCGAGAGAATCAGAATAACTTCCTTCTATTTTATTGTCTGTGCCTTCCCCTCCGAAAGCCTCTTTCAGAAACCTAGTTCTGTTAGACGTGATAGATTGCAGACATTCATAATAAACTGCCTTAGAATCATTCGACATACCGCTTTGACCTGAGCAGAGCGCTTCCTTGTGATCAATCCATACGCGGGAGTCTTTTTTCATCTCTTCTGCCTTTGCTGATGCTAGACTTGTCTGAAGGCTTTTATAAACTTTGTTGAGTTCCTTATCTGCCTTTTCATATTCGGCCTTCCAGCAGGATGCCTGTTTTTTCTCATCACTGATCTTGGAACAGGAATGAACTTTCTGATCACCCGCAGAAACGGAACCGCCGAGAAAAAGGAATACTGCCGTTGTGAAAATCAATTTTATCATCATAAGATGACTGATATAAACCGCCCTGTTTTTTACTCAAACTGTTTTTATGAAAAGTTTGACGCGGAAAAGAAAAACCCCAAAAATGAGAAAATGGAAAAAATTGACGAATCCGGATACAGAATCATTGATGCCTGGACACAGCCTGCTCTGACATCGATGTATGAAAAGCTCCCCGAGGTCGCTTATCTTCTGAAACGCTCCGGCACAAGAGCACATACAAAAAAAAGCATCGGACCAGATGAAATGATTGCAGTTATGGATGAGGCAGGAATAGAAAAGGTTCTGCTTCGCGCATGGAGCCGTCCCGGGCAGTGGGTATGCACAAATGAACAGGTTTTGGAATATACCTCGAAATATCCTGACCGAATTTTCGGAGTTGCAGCAGTCAATCTGGAAAAACCTGTAGAGGCAGTACGAGAACTCAGGCGTGCAGTAAAGGACTACGGGTTCAAAGGGCTTTTCCTTCTTCCCTGGCTTTGGAAACTTCCTCCGAATGACAGACTTTATTACCCTCTTTATGTCGAATGCATTGAACTGGGAGTTCCTTTCTGCACTCAGGTGGGACAGACTGGACCGCAGATGCCTTCTGAACCAGGAAGACCGGTCCCTTATCTGGATGATGTTGCTCTGACTTTTCCAGAACTGAAAATCGTAGGCGGACATATAGGTTTTCCATGGACTGATGAAATGATAGGTCTCTGCATGAAGCATGAAAATATCTATATAGATACATCAGCATATCTTCCTTCGTATTATCCGAAACAGCTTCTGGAATATATGAAAACATCAGGCAGGAGCAAGGTTCTTTTCGGAACAAATTTCCCTCATATGGATCTGAAGAGATGTGCATCCGGCGCGGCTGAATTGGATCTGCCTGTTTCTTCCCTGAAACGTTTCTTTTTCGACAACGCAAAGAAAGTGTTTAAAATATAATGATTAAATATATATTTATAATGATTTTTATTTTTTACTCCTGCTCTGCAAGAGAGTATTATATGGACAACCGTGCTTCTGACTTCGGAGATATGTTCACCCTGGGATTGGAACAGAAGACTTTCGGTGCAAGTGCATATCTTTGGTGTGTCGGAGGCGGTATGGAAGTTTCTTATTGGGGAGAGGGGTTCGGACTGAGAAACGGTCATCTTGGTACTTACAGAACAGGCGGAACCAAGGCAATCAACTCAGAAGAATACACGAGCAGCCGCAAAGGAAGACAGAAACCTATTCCAGGAGGACTTTCCTTTCTAGTATTCAATACAATGGAACACAAGCCCAAAGGTACGAAAGAATACAGAAACAGAAAGAAACGTTATATTCATTCCAACGTCGGTTTTATCATTCCTCAAAACTGCCACGCTCCTCTGACTTTAGAATTTTCGATGGGGCTTTTTTACGGATTCAGAATAGGATTCAATTTCTCCGAATTCCTCGACTTTCATCTCGGCATTCTTGGATTTGATATTATGGAAGATGACAGAAGCAGAAAGACTGATTCGGAAGAACAGGAAATACTGGAACTCAAAGAAAAGAGCCATCAGGAAAAGGAAAAGATGGAGAAGGTGAGATCGGAATGAGTAAGGCCGCAGGTCAGTGAAAATCGTTAGAATAAAATCTGTTTTACAGTGGTGACATTTCATTGGAAATGGAGAATATGTCCCTGATATATGGAACTTATACGTAAAATGAATCATTTTTATTTTCTTTTCTGCATTCTATTTCTTATTATCCAGTTTCCCTTAAACGCGCATAAATCGGAATCTTCTTCAAAAAATTACGGTATAGAAACAGGATATAAAGTTTTATTCCTAGGAAGTTCTTTCAGTGGCCGAAAAGAGCGTGAATTTGAGACAGAGTATGCAGCATTCGGAAAATATATTACGGAGAAGTATAAAATATTTGCCGGTCTTTCCTATATTTCTCATTCAAGGAAACCCAGTTTTGCGAACGGTTTCTTTGAACCTTATGCATTTTACCATTTGAATTTAAACTACGATACTTTCCAGAATAAGAGATTTGATGTCCCTATCTATGCTTATACAGGTTTTAATTATGAAATAAAGGAAAAATATTACATTAAGTATTTTGGACTGAAACTTGGCAGGTTCCCCGGTGAGTCCTTTGAATCCTGGCAGGGCTCTCCTTTCAGTTTACTCTCGCCTATGTCGTTATTGGGCGATAAAACCAATTCCTGTCAGAATTATGAAAGGAAAATCCATCGACAATACTCAGCACTAGGTGTTCTTGAACTGCACGGAGGCTGGAATTTTCATATATTCGAAAAGCTGAGTTTGGCAGTTGATCTGGCAGTACTGTTCACTTCACCCAATCGCAAAACAGCAGCTGATACCTATATTGACTTGAACAGACTGGACGGCGGAGATCCTGTTCAGCTGATTCTGTTGAATAAATTTATGAACGGATCAAAGGAAACAGGAGGCTCTATCGGACAGTCTTTCAGCTTAGGTCTTCATTATATTTATTGATTTTATATATTCAGAAGTCTTCAGGGCAGATTCTGCAAGTGAGTCCTCTTTACAGTACATTTGATGAGTGAAATTTCTTCCCATACTAAAAAATCAGATATGCACTAAATGAACTTGATTCTAAGAACAGTATATTACAATTGTAATACTTTAAGGAGTTCAAATGGGTATAGTAAGAGTAGCAGCTATTGGTGTGTCTCTGGACGGCTTTGCCGCAGGGCCGAATCAAAGTTTGGAAAACCCGCTTGGGGAACGCGGTCCCGAGCTGATGAGCTGGGTTTTTCCTACAAAATTTTTTCAGCAGATGCACGGAGACGGAAGTGCAAATGGAACAACAGGCGTAGACAATGATTTTGCATTTCGTTCGTTTGAAAATGTAGGTGCATGGATTTTAGGCCGCAATATGTTCGGCCCGATTCGCGGCTCCTGGGGAGATGAGTCTTGGAAAGGCTGGTGGGGAGACAATCCGCCCTATCATGTACCTGTTTTTGTTCTGACCCACCACCCGCGCAAACCTCTCGAAATGGAAGGCGGCACAACATTCTATTTCATAACAGAGGGCATTGAGGCTGCACTGGAAAAAGCAAAAGCCGCAGCGAAGGGAAAAGATGTCCGCATTGGCGGAGGTACACAGACGATCAGACAGTATCTTCAGAAAGGCCTCATCGATGAAATGCACTTGGCTCATTCCCCCGTCTATCTCGGTCAGGGTGAGAATCTTTTAGCCGGTCTGGATCTGCCTAAAATGGGATTCAAGATCACTGAGCAGAAACAGGGGGAAGCAGCTCTTCATATCATACTCAAAAAGTAAAAGTGCAGTCTTTTCGCTTCACCCAGTTTTTATCCGGACAACCGTCCTTCTTTTAGGAACTGAATTCTGGGGAAGCGAATCAGGAAAAGCAGTTGTCCGAATAAAAATATTCAGTATTTACTGGTTTTTTCCTATGTTTCCAATTCAAGGAAACCCAGTTTTGTGAAAGGTTATCATACACCCTTGGCTGAATAACTGCTCTGCAGGACACTGAGTTTTAAAATAAAATCTTCAACATTATAATAGAATATAAAATATTGCAGATATGCATCTTCTTCCTCTGAGCAATGATTTTGTATTCAAGGCAAAGAGTCGATTCAAATTGCACTGGAAACTAAATTTGGACAAAAATCCAAATCGATCTTCACGAAAGTAATGGCAATACAGGACATCCCGACTCTTCAGAAAATACTGAAGGCTGTCATCAAGGAAGAAAGTCTCGAAAAAATAAAGAAACAGATTTCAGCAGGCTGAAAAAAGAAGAGTGACGTTGGTTTTTTTCCAACGTCAGTTGTTTTAATTTGCAGGACCGACTTTTCTGACAGAGAGAACTCCGCTGATGCTTCGGATTGCCTGAAGTGACTTGTCAGATACAGGTTTGTCCACATCCAGAATTGTATAAGCCAGATCTTTTCTGGATCTGTTTGTCATATCAATGATGTTCAGACCTTCCTGTCCCAGCACTGTAGAAATCTGAGCGACCATATTCGGAACATTGGAATTTGCAATAGTGATTCTGTTACCGTCTGTTCTTGCCATTTCCACGTCAGGAAAGTTTACAGAGTTTCTGATGTTTCCATTTTCAATATAATCACGGATCTGATCAGCAATCATCATTGCACAGTTTTCTTCTGCTTCTTCAGTGGATGCTCCCAGATGAGGAAGAGCGATGACCCTGTTCTGGTTTTTCAGTTTATTGGAAGGAAAATCGCATACATATGCACCGATTCTTCCGGACTCAATTGCTGATACAATCGCACCTTCATTTACAATTGCTTCTCTGGAAAAATTCAGAATAACTGCATTCTGCTTCATCTTTCTGATTCTGACTTCGCTCAGCAGATTTTTTGTTTCATCATTCAGAGGCACATGGATGGTTACGAAATCACACTGAGTGAGAATCTCATCCATACTTGTAGTCTTTCTGATTCCTGAGGAAAGTTCAAGTGCTCTTTCTACAGTGAGAACCGGATCATATCCGATCACTTTCATTCCCAGAGCCATTGCGTTGTTTGCAACCTTCACTCCGATAGCACCAAGACCGATGACGCCCAGTGTTCTTCCTGGAAGTTCTGTTCCGACGAATTTCTTTTTTCCTGCTTCTACAAGTTTGGAAATCTCAGCATCATCACCTTCCAGGTTTTTAGCAAAGTCCCATGCCTGACAGATGTTTCTGGATGCAAGGAGCATTCCGGCAAGCACAAGCTCAGCTACAGCATTTGCGTTTGCTCCGGGAGTGTTGAACACGGGAATTCCTTTCTGACTGAGTTTGTCTATAGGGATATTGTTTACACCTGCTCCTGCCCTTCCCACTGCGGCCAACGTTTCAGGCAGAGTGTAGTCATGCATCTTGAAAGAACGGAGCAGAATTGCATCTGCATCCTGCATCTGTGAGGATACTTCATAGAGGGAGCGGGGAAGTTTTTCCAGACCTTTAGGCGAAATGTTATCGAGAGTTAAAATCTTGTACATTCAGTTACCCGTTTTTCTTCTGAAAATCTGCCATAAAGCTGATCAGTGCGTCTACGCCTTCAGTCGGCATAGCGTTGTAAATGCTGGCTCTCATTCCGCCGACAGATCTGTGACCTGCAAGAGTTTCGAGACCGACTTTTTTTGCCTCATCCAGGAATTTCTTGTCCAGATCGGCATTCTTGAGAATGAAAGGAACATTCATCCAGGAGCGGTGTTTAGGAACAACTGGGTTTGTGTAGAAACCGGAACCGTCAATCGCTGCGTAAAGCTTTTCAGCTTTTGCCTTGTTGACTTCAGCCATTTTGGAGAGACCGCCGTTTTTTTTCAGCCATTCAAATACCAGTCCGGCAATGTACCAGGAATATGTAGGCGGTGTATTGTACATTGAACCGTTTTCTACGTGTGTCTTATAATCAAGCATTGTAGGAATATTGCCCTTTTTTCTTTCCAGAAGGTCTTCCCGCACAATGACAATCACAAGGCCTGCAGGTCCGATGTTTTTCTGCGCTCCGGCATAGATCATTCCGAACTTGGAAACATCAATAGGGCGGGACAGAATTGTAGAAGACATATCTGCAACAAGCGGAACTCCCTTTGTATCAGGAACCCAGTGAAACTCCACTCCCTCAATTGTCTCGTTCGGAGTATAATGCACATAAGCCGCATCTGAACTCAGTTTCCATTCGGAAGGATCGGGAATAGTAGTGAACTTTGCACTTTCAGAACTTGCTGCAACATTCACATTTGCAAATTTTTTGGCCTCAGATATGGCCTTCTTCGACCATGATCCAGTATTTATATAATCAACAGTTTTAGCATCTCCGAGAAGATTCATAGGAATCATTGCAAACTGCTGAGACGCTCCTCCCTGAAGAAAAAGAACTTTATAATTGGACGGCACTGCAAGCAGTTCCTTGAGATCAGCCTCTGCCTTTTCAGCGATGGAGACATACTCTTTTCCTCTGTGGCTCATTTCCATTACGGACATTCCGCTGTCTTTCCAGCTCATCATTTCTTCCTGAGCCTGTTTCAGCACTTCTGCAGGAAGCATCGCAGGGCCTGCACTAAAATTATAAACTCGTTTCATTAGAATCTTCCCCCTGATTCCAAATTATTTTTTAAAGGTCAGGGGGCAATTCTTTTAAGAGATGCCTCCTCGTGCTTTCAGGGCTTCATTTTCTGATTTTTATCAAACCGTATCTTTGAACGTCGGATCATTCTTTGAAAAAAATGGTTTTTTCAGCAGTCTTGTATCTGCAGATACCTTTCACTCATTCAAATACCAATGATATTTTCCAACTGATTTTTATTTTCTTCTCAGGACTTTCAGCTTTTTTTCCAAAAGCAGAAGACCCAGAAGAGTAGTTTTGAAAAAATATTTCATTTTGCCTATGATCGGGTCAGCCCGGATACTCTGTTATTTCTTTCAAATGATTTTACTTAAGTGAAGTGCACTCGTTGTCATTTCTGTTTCCCGGCACTTTGCCAAGCTTCTCCGCTGCTTTCTGCAGTCTATTTAGGGCTGTCCGACCAGTTTTCAATCTTTGGCTGATTCGCATTGATTTCCGGTTTCAGTTTTATATATGAACACTGATTATCTGCATGCTCTAGTTCTATTTCAATGCTTTTTATTATATGTTCTTTTTCGGCAGTATAAGTGTTCCAGAATCGGTCATAGATTCTTATGTCTGTCGGATCAGATATATTTTTTACATGATGATTCTTATCATTAAAGTTTTTGTGCCATTTTTTATAGAAATCAGGCAGAGAATTCTTTTTCAGCTCTTTCAGATTGTCATGAGCCTCAGCACATTCATCCAGCAGATCGGACAGTTTTATGCGATTCACCTTGTCTTCTTCAGTTTCTCTGAATCGTTGAACTCCCATCACGATGAATCCTGCTGCAGTAATTGTTTCGAAAGTTCCCGGAATCGGTATGATCAGTGCAGATGTGAGTGCAATCAGAAGTATGCTTTTTGCGCTGATGTATTTCCATCCGTCAATTTTCAGATGTCCAAGTTTGTCATCAACAGTCTGAAGTCTTTCAGTCAGAACATTTTCATATTTTTTATAGTCATTTTCCTTAAAATTTTCAATGTCAGCCAATGCATCTGCTGTCTTCATCTGAACTTTGATGTTCTTATGAATAATCATACCCTTCGAATTCTGATAATTTGAGTAAAGTATGTCGGGTTCTTCAATCGGATGTTCTTTCTCCTTGGCGGAACTGCAATGAAGAAAGAAAACAGCCGTCGCGATCAAAAAGAAGGACTGTGTTGAACTGAAAAGAAAATCGGTCAAGGTTATAATTTCCTGCAGCTGCACTTACCTGTCAATAAAATGATTTGCTCTGAGATGAAAAACATAATCAGTGCTGATGAGAAAGCTTTCTTAAATAAAAATTCAGATTGTTAAAAATCATTTTGCCAAAGTAGAGGCCGATTAGAAGCTGCATATTGACCAGCTTTGGTTTTTTCCAAATCCCTTAATGACCGTGATGACTGTTTTAAAATCTTTATTGATAATCTGCTTTGTTTTTCCGATTCTTCCGGTTTTTCCTGCTGAAGAGAACTTTCAGAAGCTGAGCCTACTTGTATTGTTTTCAAAATACAGAGAAAACAATCTGAATTTCAGTTCATCCGATCTGAGTCCTGCGGAATTTGGAGATTTGCATGATACCGTGCAGATGGAAGTTATGAGCAAAGGTGACCTTCAGTTCAGAATTTTCAAAGTCTGGCTGGGAGAGAACCCCGTCAGAAACGGATTTCGTAAAAAAAGGCCTGTCTACATACGTTTGAACAAATCCGTACTGCTGAGAATCCAGAAGGACAGAGACAGTCCGATATCCTCCAATGAAATTGAATTTCCTGAAGATTGAGCTTTATATAAGTTGACTTTCTGCATCTTATGAATTTGATAGAAATACTGCATATGTCAGAGGCTGTTTTATGAAGAATTTTATTTCCAAACTGATGAATTTGGGAAATGAGCATTTTACCAAAGAAACGGATATAAAGAATAATATTATTGCAAATCAGATAATTCTGATATTCATTTCCGGAATTTTCTTTTTCATTCTGTATCTGATCTGTGCGATGTTTTATATGATCCATCTGAAACAGGATATCATTGTTCCCGCCTATCATTTTGTCCCCCCTACTTTTTCAATGGTTGCGGTACTCGTTCTCAGTTTCTTTCTGAAATACAAGACAGGAAAAAATACATTAATCATCAGTATTGCTTATATATTGGGAATAGCCTATCTGACGTATATGGATTATATAGTCGGTCCTACAGTTCTGGCGTATATGGTCCTTTTTACGCTGATTCCTCTCCCTTTCTTCATTTTTGACAGATCCCATGTAAAAGCAATCATCGGTCTGGAAATTGTGCTCTGGATTATGATATTCTTTACTTATTTTTACAATACAGGAAACATCCCTCCCGTCAAGCTTCCGAAAGAACTGGAAACAGCTACAAATTATATGATCATGTTTCTGACAGCAGGGTTTCTGACAGGCAATACATTTTATCTGTGGAATGAGACTCTGATTACCGAAGAGAAGGTCATACAGGAAAAACACAATACTCAGGCAGCCCTGGATTCGCTGAATGTGCTCAAGGTGCAGCAGGATGGCGACTATTTTCTCACTTCGCTTCTGACTGATCCTCTGAATTTTATGAATCTGAACAGTGAAACAGTAAAGGCTGAAATATTCCTGAAAAGCAAAAAGCAGTTTGTGTTCAGAAACAAGCACAAGGAACTCGGCGGGGACATCAATATCATTGATGAAATTCATCTGTCAGGCAGAAAGTATATCATCTTTATGAATGCTGATGCAATGGGAAAATCTCTGCAGGGGGCCGGAGGTGCTCTGGTTCTCGGGGCTGCATTCAAGAGCCTGATACTGAGAGCGAAAAAACATGAGGATGAGGAAGATCAGTTTCCGGAGAGCTGGCTCAAGACAATGTTTGAAGAGCTGGGACAGATATTTGAAACATTCAACGGATCAATGCTTGTATCTGCAGTCATAGGTCTGATAGAGGAGGATACAGGATTTCTTTATTATGTAAATGCAGAGCATCCTTTTCTTGTGCTCCTTCGGGACGGGAAGGCAAAATTCATAGAAACGGAACTTCAGAACAGAAAACTGGGCATTACCGGATTTGATGACGGAGTATGCATTAAGCTTTTTCAATTGCGGAATAATGATATTTTAATTGCGGGTTCTGACGGAAGAGACGATATTATGATGCCTGATGCAGGCGGAATTAAAAAAATGAATCATGATGAAACACTGTTTCTTTCAGCTGTGGAAAAAGGAGAGGGCAATCTGAACCGTATTTTTCAGGTACTTGATGATTCCGGGGATCTGAGTGATGATCTGTCTATGATCAGAATATCCTTTCACGGGATGAACAGAACGGAAGAAGATTCTTCGGAGGAATACAAAAAGATCATATACACTGCCATGCAGGAAAAGAACAACAGGCTTTATCATGAAGCAGTAAGCCTGTTCACTCATGCAATGAATACATTTTCGGAGAATATATTCATTCTCAAACAGATCACAAGTCTGTATCTCCGGCTGGGCGATTTCAGGAATATGCTGGAGTATTCGCAGAGAATTTCAAAACTGGCTCCTGAGGAAACGAGATATCTTTTTTATACTTCCTTTGCATATTATAAACTTGGTGATATTGCCAAAGCAATATATTATTCGGAGAGAGTATATCTCAGAGAGCCTGACAATCTGAAAAACATCATTCATCTGATTAAACTGTGCAAGCTTTCCGGAAGCAGAAAGCTTTTCGATCAGTATCTGAATGCAGGACTGAAGCTTGACCCGGACAATCATACTCTGCAGGCCTACAGAAATCTGCAATAAGCAGCATTACTGAAAAAGACTCATCTGTCCCTGACTGTCTCTGATTTTTCTGAATTTATTCAGGGACAGAGGCTCCCGCCTGCGGTTTAATTCCAGCCTCCTGACTGCAAGCCTGAATCTGTCTGCGTAAAGTTTTGCAAATTTCCCGACACCGCTCATCCTCTCTCCGAAAACAGGGCTGTAGTCCTTTCCTTCAAACAGACTGTGCAGAACCGTCTGAATTTTTTTCTTTTTTTCGGGAAAATTCCTGTCAATAAATTCCCAGAAAATATCCTTTACTTCAAACGGCAGACGAAGTACAACGTATCCCGCATTTTCTGCTCCGGCTTCTTTAGATTTTTCTAATACAGTTTCCATTTCTTCATCATTCAGACCGGGAATCAGCGGGGCAAACATTACACTGACTGGAATTCCTGCCTGCGAAAGAAGTCTGACAGTCTCCAGTCTTTTTTTAGGTGAAGCGGTTCTGGGTTCAAGTTTTCCCTGCAGTTCAGGATTCAGTGTTGTGACTGTAATGCTGACCCTGATCAGATTTTCTTCAGCCAGTTTGGAAAGGATGTCCATATCCCCTGCAATCAGTGAAGACTTTGTAATGATTCCTGCAGGATGTTTCCAGTCCAGGCAGACCTGAAGAATACTTCTTGTGATTCTGAGCTTTTTTTCAATCGGCTGATATGCATCGGTTGCTGAACCTATGGCAAATATTTTAGGAATATAATTTTTTTTAGAAAATTCCTTTTCCAGAAGTCTTGCTGCATCCTTCTTTGCGAAGATCTTTGTTTCAAAATCCAGTCCGGGAGAAAGGTTCATGAATCCATGATTCGGTCTTGCATAACAGTAAATGCATCCGTGTTCACATCCTCTGTACGGATTCAGAGTCATTTCGAACGGGATGTCCGGAGAATCGATCTGATTCAGAATACTGCCCGCCCTTTCAAAAAAGATTTCCGTCTTCAATGTTTTCTTTTCTTCCTCAATCTCCCATCCGTCATCGAAGGATTCATTGGATACTGAATCAAATCGACCCGGTAAATTTATTCCCGCACCTCTTCGCTGAATTTTCAAAAGATCAGAACGCATTCCAAATCCTCCCCAGAGCAATAAGACGATAATTAACTATATTTATATTAAGTAAATATAAATATAGTTTTATTTTTTGATTCAGTCCTCCTGAAAAACAGGGATTTTTCTGCCTGATTCTTTTCCCGTCCTTGGACGGAAGCAGGAGAAATCAGTCGTTCCAGACATACACCTAGATTCTTTTTTCAGAAAACGGTTCCCTAAAATAAGGAAGAATCCCTATGAAAAAAAGAGATTTTTTTATAAAGCTGATTTACTTTTTTTCTAGGGAACAGCATATTACCTTTTACGCATAATTGTGATTCTTGGCTGATCACAGATGCTATGGATCATTTTCAGTCTGTACAGATAAAACTGACTGAAAGGAAAGGTTTTTAATGAACAGGGGCAATCAAAACTCACCGAAAAAAACTCTGCTCTCCTGCAGTGACAGAACAGCTTCAGAAGCAGTTTCCATTGTGCTTGGTATTCTATGCATATTTTTCTGCAATGCTGTGATTTCTTATGATCTGGAACAGTATAGAATTATCAAAACGGGTGCGGGCAATTGGAATAAGTGGAGGTCGGCCAATCCTGGAAAACATATCGATTTGTCCAAGGCTGACCTGAAAAAGGCAAAACTCTCCGGTGCTGATCTTTCCGGTGCTGATCTTTCCTTTGCAAGACTCGAAAAGGCTGATCTGTCCAAAGCAAATCTTTATGGAGCGAGTCTTGAGAAGGCAAATCTTCTCGGAGCAAAACTGGACAATGCAAATTTCAGTGAAGCCAAAAAACAAGTTGCAGAACGCTGATCTAGACTGTCTAATTTACCAGGAGTCAATATGAAAAAGAAATTAACTTACAGCCTTCTGCTCATTGTTCTGTGTCTTCCTCTCTTTTCTGAAGATGATGAAACCACCTCAGTACTTCCTCCCAAGTATCTGTCTGTCAAAAACTTCCAGCTCTGCCTGGGAGAGAAAGATATGGGCACCTGGACATCTTACTGTATGCCGAAGGTAAGGCCCGCCAAATGTCCTGCAGCCTCTTGGAAGCAGCTGAATGCGCTGACTGGGAATGACAGACTGACAGACTGTCGGAAATAACCTGAATTTCGGCAGCTATGGACAGCTGATGCTTAAAGTGACATTGTATTTTTTTCCCAGGTAGCAGTTGACCTGATCCCTGGAAGCTGCAGAAAGACTGCTGTCATAGTAAATCAGTTCAAGCCAGTCAAAGCCGGAATATCCGAGTTCTATATCCGTTCCTGGATAACTTCCCGTACTGAATGTGGCTGTTCCGTCAGCGTTTCCGGAAAACTGTATTGTATGATTTGTTCCGTCGCTCTGCAGAGAATAGAGATAGACACTGGATGTGCCTGTATACAGTGCACTGGATAATATGAGATTGGAAATATTTTTCTGATTAAATTCCAGTTTATTCAGATTGCTGATGACAAACTGTCTGCCGTTGGCGTAGCCAGTATCCGTGCCAATCTGAAGTACAGGATTGATTCCTGTTACCAAATTTCGTTTGAATACAAAAAAATAGGAACCTGCCAGTGTTCCAAGACCGGTTCCGCCCAGTTTTTTCATCAGACTGTTTGTGTTATTGAAACGAATTACAGGAAAGACTCCGGACTGATTTGTCAGAAAAAGCGGCTGATTTGCTCCTGTTGCCTGAGAAACAGTGTTTCCGTTTCCGCTAAGATCTGTCCAGGAAAGCAGATTTGTACTGTTTGACTGATAAACAGAATGAGACTGGAAATGAATTCTCAGCCCGGCGATACTGAATCCTGAAAACCCGGAAGATGTGTATGCTGACTGCATATTGTTCCCTAGTATATTTTTCGCTGAACTAAGAACTCTGACTTTCACAGTTTTATAATAAGTGTATCCGAACTTTGCCTTGAAACTTACTGAAGAATTTCCTGTGGAGCTCACTGCAGAATCCAGAGGGATGCAGGAACTGAAATCATCCTCGGAAACCTGGATTGTGGAATTGCAGTTATTATCCACAGTATTTACAGTAAGTGAACTTATATCCATGGGGCCGGAAAAATTCAGAGTAATGAAGGTGCTGAAATTCAGATTTGACGCTCCGTCAGCGGGTGTTATTGAAACAACAGAAGGAAAGTTCGGATAACAGGTCACGGAAACATTTGTGATATTTGCTCCGGATACCGTTCCTGATCCGTTTTGAACTGTGCAGGACTGAGTGGAAGGAACAGAAGAAGCAGTGATTTTGTACACTGTACCGTCTGCAAAGGTTCCGGCAAACTGGAAAGAGGCGGAACCGGATGCGACAGAGACCGTTACGTTCGGTGATGTTCCGCTGGAAAGAATCAGTCCCTCTGAGGTCAGTCCTGATACAGTTCCGCTGACTGTGAATCCGGATTTAGATATATTCAAAATTCGAAAAAGCAGATCAGCTTTGGGCAGAAGTTCAGCAGTTTTTCTGCTGATGGACATACTGCAGAATTGAAACAGAAGCAGAATTAAAACAGCAAAACCCTTATTCATAATACGACTCCGTTTGCACACATTCTTATAACAGCCGTGAACTTATTTTTTCCCTGAGAGCGTTTTTTTTGTACATGGTCTGCATAAAATTCTAATATAACATTTCTGACATCAAGACCTTTTACGGTTTCACCGGAAGCTTTTATCTAAAATTGAGATATTTGAACTGCACTTTGAGAAAGCTTTTCATTCCGATCATTATCCGCCGGTGCATGTACCTGGACTCAGTCTCGGAATGTGTATGCGGAACCAAGGCTATTCATCATTTTCCAAGGCAAAATCCAGTCTGACATTGTATCCTAAAAATCCTCCATAAATCGGATACAGTAAAATCCATCCTGCAGTGCTTTGGAGAAATGAACTCACCCATCTGATTTCTCGCTGCGGGTTCCTAATGATAAGTTTTGTGATTTTATTTCTCTTTATGTGAATTGCAGGACATAATGTGTAACAATTGATTGTATAACCCGCAAAATATTCATCCTGAGTTCAGATTTTGAACAATGAACAGAAATTAAGAACAAAAGCACCCATTTCATTTTTCTACGTTTTATCTGAAAACAGGAAAAGTCAATATAAATAACTCATCTTACGCAAATACGATATTATGTCTAGATGCAATAATTTTTAGGAAACATTAGGGAAATCTAATGAATTAGTAAAAACAGCATCTTCCAAGCTTGCGGGAGTTTAGCCATCTTTTTGGCGAGGCCGGTAGCAGTGTCCATACCTTGCGAGCCCTCAACCCGCCGGCTGTCATTCTTCATCTGGACAGAAAAAAATACTATAGAGTTTTGAAAGAAGCAGACAATGGAAAACCTGAGGGTTTTCCGGATTTTGTTGGTAAATCTATTGAAAGATCTCTGCTGATTTATCTGAATGCAATGCAGACAAATCCGACCGAAAAGCAAGGTTATATTTCATTAAAAGAAGCAGCTGAACACTGCAGTTATTCCATTGAATACTTCTCACTTCTGGCACGGACTGGAAAACTGACTGCAGTAAAACTGAACAGGAACTGGATGACTGCAATTGAAGCTTTGGAGAGTTATCTGGAAGAAAAGGGATAATTTTTTTATACAGAGCGTACAGTTTGTTCAGTACAAACTCTTGATACACCGATCCTCAATTTGTCGGCGGATATACTTGGCCGCCGACAGATAATTTACATCAGTTCCATTTTTCAATTTCAGGTTTGAGAGCAGACCAAATTTTTCCGTAAGCATCTGCAGTCGCTCCCTTCGGATTCTGCGATACAAGAGGGATGCCTTTTTCCCCGGACTCCATCAGTTCGATTTCATGCGGAACCTGTCCGAGAAGAGGAGCTTTCAGCGAATCTGCCAGATCCCTGCCCCCGCCCTCACCGAATATTTTATATTTTTTTTCCGGTGCATCAGGAGGAATAAAATAGCTCATATTCTCAATGATTCCAAGGATAGGCACTTTCACCTGAGCGAACATTGTAGCAGCCTTAGATGCATCCAGCGTAGCCACCTTCTGAGGAGTTGTCACAAGAACAGCTCCGGAAAGATCAATCAGCTGTGCAAGCGAAAGCTGAACGTCGCCTGTGCCAGGCGGAAGATCCACAAGAAGATAATCCAGTTCTCCCCAGACAACATCATACAGAAACT